>JALRIY010000051.1 GCA_023255285.1 Algoriphagus sp. | reverse complement strand
GAATTTTCCAAAGAAACCGGCAAGGGTAGTGTCACTTCCAATGTTGCCAATGGGAAAATTACCTTTGCTTCGGGTGAAACTGCCACTTGGACTTCCACAAAATCAAGACAATCGACTATTCAAAAGGCAGCAGGTTCAAAAAAACCAACCAGTGGAACCATCGTGATTCAGGTAAAAACAAGTATTGTCGCTACTACTGGTGCAGTAATTTATTCCCATGAGACTACCACACCCTTGAAAATCGATCTTTCTTGTGAAGGAAGACGTAGAGGTCCAATTTCTGGAGTAGTAGAAACTAAATACCGTGAAAATACAATTTCGGTAGACTTTGGCAATGGTGCTTGTGAAAATCAAACCGTTACTATTACGATTAATGGGGTGACCACGACAAAAACAATAGGCGGGTAAATTTCTGATATTGCATCTTGTAAAACCGATCTGGGTCTCCCAAGTCGGTTTTTTTGTTTTGGCTAGTTGATTTTCAATTCCACGAAAACTGGAAAGTGATCTGAGGGATATTTTTTACCGTAATTGTCTGTTAGGATACCATGACGCAGTACTTCAATCTCACCCTGAACAAATACATGGTCAATGATTCCATCCGGCATTCGGCCCCAATCAAACCCTGTAAAGGTTCCTCTTGGACCATAGGAGGGAAGTTTGGAAATTAATCGTGCATCCTTCCAGCTTTCTTGGGTAAGGATCACCTGGTAGGCTGGATTGTCAGGAGTTACATTAAAGTCACCCATCCAGATTACGGGAAGATTTTCTTGATTTAGTTCTTTAATTTTTGCCTGCACCAGCTTGCTGCTTTCCTCCCGTGCCTGCTGCCCGATATGGTCGTAGTGTACATTGAACACATAGAATCGCTCCCCTTTTGAAGAAACAAATTTTCCCCAAGTACACACCCGATTTAAGGCAGCATCCCATCCCTTGCTGGGTTGATCTGGTGTAAGGGAAAGCCAAAAAGTCCCAGAATCTTCTACTTTGTAGCGCTGTGGGTCGTAATGGATGGGCGAAAACTCACCCTTCGATGCACCATCATCCCTGCCTACGCCAATGGATGCAAAGCCAAGTTCATTGTTGAGTTCAGTCAGCTGTTGTACCAATACCTCTTGGGTACCTACAATTCCAATCTGATGAAATTGAATCAATTGAATGACATGCGTCGCACGATCTTTCCAGAGGTTACCCACATCGTTCGGGTTGTCCCATCGAATATTGAAGGTGGCTAGTCGGTGAGTTTGGGCGGAAATAGGGTTTGTAAGTAGGGTGAATCCGAAAAAGGAAAAGAGAAGAAGTAGTATTCGATGAACTGACATAAGTTGGAAACAAATTTTGGAATTGATGGCTTTCACTTAAAATTGACTATTAATTTCATGAAATGAAAACGATTCAACCAAAAGACCTGTCTACCCAAGAATTGCAAGTCCTTTTGCAAGGTGCAGTGGCACCTCGGCCTATCGCTTTTGTGAGTAGCATCAGTGAAGGAGGAGATGTTAATTTGAGCCCTTTTTCTTTTTTTAATCTCTTTAGTGCCAATCCACCCATCCTTGTTTTCTCACCTACTCGACGAATACGAGACAAAAGCAATAAGCATACCTTAGAGAATGTGCTTGAGGTTCCTGAGGTGGTAATTCATGTGGTAGGATATGATTTAGTAGAGCAGATGTCCCTTGCTAGCACCGAATATGCAAAGGGGGTCAATGAATTTGTTAAGGCAGGATTGACTGCAGTACCGTCAAATCTAGTAGCACCGTCACGGGTGAAGGAGGCTCCAGTTGCCTTTGAATGCAAGGTACTTCAGGTGGTCCCCCTAGGCGATCAAGGAGGGGCTGGAAATTTGGTCATCTGTGAGGTGCTTCAAATCCATCTGGAGGAACGAATTTTAGATGACTCAGGTGCCATCTCTCCACTTAAGCTGGATCCTGTAGCTCGTTTGGGAGGTAATTGGTATACCAAAATCACCGATGACTCTTTATTCCAAATCCCCAAGCCATTGACTAAACTAGGAATTGGGGTAGATCAAATTCCTAAGGAAATTCGTTTCAGCCCTATTCTTACAGGGAATAATTTAGGTCGATTGGCCAATGTGGAGCAACTTCCTGGTTCGGAGGAAGTAGCCCTTTTCGCTGCCAGAGAAGACTTGGAAGATATCAGACGCCGCTTCCAATTAGATGCAGAGTCTTGGACCGATCACCTCCACCGCTGGGCCAAGGAAGAGCTGGAAGCCGGCAATGTCGACTTGGCTTGGAAGATACTTTTGCAAAAAATTTAAATATAAAAAACTCAGCTTGATAGCTGAGTTTTTTGTTTTCAATCTTATTTGATCACCAGATCCTGTGGCATGCGTACCTGCACCCCTTGGTAATGTTTCACGCCTTGGATTTTTTGGTAGAATGGGTAGTGCTCTCCCAACTGGGATTGTAGCATTCGTGCTTGTACTTGGTCGGAAAAGGTGAGTATCAATTCTTCAAACCATTGCTTTTTTTGAGGATAATACACCACCCGGTAATCATCCCCAGCTTTAATCTTCGCTGCCGCAATACCCACGGCCGTATCTAAGCCTCCCAACACATCTACCAATCCTCTTGCTTTGGCTTGTGTGCCTGTCCAAACTCTTCCTGAAGCCACTTTCCGAACTGAATCTGGGTGCATACCCCTACCTTCCGCAACTCGAGAAATAAAGGTTTCGTAGCCGTCTTCTACACTCGATTGGATGATGGTACGCTCTACCTCAGTCAAAGGTCTAGCCATATTTCCAAAATCAGATAGTTCTCCAGTAGAGACCACATCCGTAGTCACCCCTAACTTGTCGTTAACAAGTTCTTGCACATTGAATAAGATTCCAAAAATTCCAATGGAGCCCGTTATTGTATTTGGCTGGGCTACAATGGTATCTGCCGGTGCAGAAATGTAATAGCCGCCCGAAGCAGCAACTTCTCCCATGGATACAATAAGGGGCTTGGCCTTCTTGGCTTCCCCCATTTCTCTCCAAATGACTTCCGAAGCAAGGATAGACCCTCCTGGTGAATTCACGCGCAAGACAATGGCCTTGATATTTTCATCTTTCCGTGCCTTCCGAATTTCTTTGGCAAACTTTTCTGAGCTAATTGCACCTTCCACATTCCCATCTACAATATCGCCTTCTGCAAGTATGACAGCGATTCTATTTTTAGAGGTGATGTTTTTACTTTTTGCGAGTCCTCCAAGGTCAGTAGCATTGATGGTGGAAATCTGATCCTCCTCCTTGAGGCCTAGTTTTTCTTTAAGAATACTGTGTACTTCATCCTCGTATTTCAGAGCGGTGGCAAGTTTGTAGGTAACGGCATCTATGGGCTTTCGGACCAACATCTGATTGTTAATCAGCTGAATGCTATCGCTAGGAATCCCACGAGTTTCTGCAATCAAAGCCAGCGCATGTTGGTTGATGTCGTCTAGGAAATACTGGGTTTGAAGGCGGTTTTCTGGGCTCATTTTGTCCAAAATGAAAGGCTCTACGGCACTTTTAAATTCTCCAACGCGAAAAACCTCTGGCTTAATTCCAACTTTTTCAAAGAATCCTTTCAGAAAAATCCCTTCCGAAGAGAAGCCGTTGAAGTCAATGCCTCCCAACGGGTTCAAGTAGATTTCATCCGCGATAGAAGCTAAAAAATAGCCGCCTTCTGAATAGGCTTCATCATAGGCCACAATGAATTTATCTGATTCTTTAAAATCTTGTAAAGCTTCGCGAAGTTCTAGCAATCCCGCTTGTCCTGCACTGAAAAGTCCTGCATTCAAATAGATTCCTTTGATGTTCGCATTGGTCTTGGCCTCTGTAATTGCTTTTTTAAGGTTGACCAAACCTGCTGTGTTTTCACCACCAAAAGGATTTAAAAAAGAGCCAAATGCCAAATCTTCCTCTGAGGTACGCTCCACTAAAGTGCGTCCATTTAGGTCTAGGTGTAGGATGGAGTTTTCAGCTAAGCTAACCTCTTTTTCAGAAGAGGAAGCTGCGATTCCAATGAGACCAAAAAATAGCAAGACTGCAACTATGCTAAATACGAAAAGGCCTACGATAACGGCCAATACATTTCCTAGAAACTTCATAGTAGTTTAATTTTGGCAGTAAATTTAGCCTAATTTAAGACAGCATTACAAAAAATATCCAAGCGAGTCATGCAAACAGAAGTTGTCCTAGGAATTGGAGGGAATAAAGGAGATCGATCCAGCTATCTAGCTAGGGCTAGGGAGGCATTATCCCGTGAGGTGATGCTTATTTCCAGCTCCCAAGTCTATGAAACAGAAGCTTGGGGTGGGGTAGCTGAAAATGGAAGTTTTTTGAATCAGGTGCTCCTCGTCCATACCAGTTTAGAGCCTTTAGCTTTGTTAAAACTGACGCAGGCTATCGAACTTGCGTTGGGACGAACTCGAGATCAGCATTGGGGAGACCGCACCATTGATATTGACATTCTTTATTTTGGAGACCAAGTTTGTAGTAGTTCATCCCTTACCATCCCACATCCTTACCTTACACAGCGGAGCTTTGTGCTACAGCCTTTGGCTGAAATTCTTCCAAAAAAAATCCATCCAATTTTGAGAAAAACTACCCTTGAGTTACTTGCAGAATGCACTGATCAAGGTCAGATTTCAGTTTGGAAGCAAGCCAAATAAAAAAACGCTCACCCGATTAGGTGAGCGTTGATGTTTATAAACCAGAGACGATTGCTTCGGGGTGAATTTTCTTGACGAGACCCTGTAGTACTTTTCCAGGCCCACATTCGACAAATTCTGTAGCTCCATCTGCTACCATCTGTTGCACGGATTGGGTCCATTTTACAGGAGCAGTTAGTTGGGCGATCAAGTTTGTTTTAATACTAGCAACATCAACAACAGCCGTTGTACTCACATTTTGATAGATTGGACAGATTGGGGCATGGAACTCAGTTTCTTCAATTGCTTTTTGTAGTTTCTCCCGAGCAGGCTCCATCAAGGGAGAATGGAAAGCACCACCTACTGGGAGCGGCAATGCTCTTTTGGCTCCAGCTGTTTTGAGTAGTTCACAGGCAATTTCAATTCCCTTGGTGGATCCGGAAATCACCAACTGACCAGGACAGTTGTAATTGGCGGCGACCACGATTTCTCCCGATATTCCGGCACAGATTTCTTCAACCACTTGGTCATCCAATCCAAGGATTGCAGCCATAGAGGAGGGGTTGATCTCACAAGCTTCTTGCATGGCAAGTGCACGCTGAAATACTAGTGCAAGCCCATCTTCAAAACGCAAAACACCATTCGCCACTAGGGCGGAAAATTCACCCAAAGAATGGCCAGCAACCATGTCAGGAGCAAATCCGGGAGTAGTTTTGGCGAGAATGACCGAGTGCAAAAAGATGGCAGGTTGCGTGACCTTGGTTTGCTTGAGTTCTTCTTCTGTACCCTCAAAGAGGATATCGGTAATTGGGAATCCTAAAATTTCGTTTGCTTTTTCAAACAAGACTTTGGCCTCTGGATTTTCTTCGTAAAGGGATTTTCCCATTCCTGGGAATTGGGCTCCCTGGCCCGGAAATACAATCGCTTTCATTGCTATTTTTGAGAATTTTCAAGTCTCAAATATAGGATTTTTTGGAAGCCATTGGGCATGTCCTTAAAAGCTCTCTATGGTAGGGAAATGAGTTGAAAGAACTTTTTTTCGGTTTTCGCTGAGCCATCGGATAAAAGCCTTGACTGCAGGAGAATGTTTTTTTTTCTTCAGCCAGATAAGTTTCCAATCTGCTTTTAGTGGAAGACCCTGTAATTCCAAAAGAGAAATTCGCCCTTCCTTGATTTCTTGTGCCATAGAAAAATTGGAAAGCAAAGAAGCACCCAAGCCAGCCATGACTGCCTGCTTCACCGCTTCGTTTGTGGCAAGTTCTAAATTGCTTTCTACATGTATATCGCGCTCTTGAAAAAACTTTTCCATCATCGTACGGGTTCCAGAACCTTTTTCCCGAAGTAAAAAGGGCACTTTTTCCCATTTCCCTCCTTGAATGGCTGAAGCATAGGCTTCTTTTTTTTCGGGCGAGCAAGCCAAATACCATTTATTTTCTGCCAGCTGAATACTTTCCAAATCCAATTCCTCAGGCCATAAAGATACCAAAGCCAAATCAGTGGTGTTTTCCTGTAAGTGAGCCAAGACATTGTATCGATTGGATACTTCCAGGCTGATCTCTACATGTGGGTGGATTTTCATGAAATCTGCCATCAAGTAGGGGATGATGTATTTTCCTGTTGAAACTGCAGAAATTCGGATTTTCCCTCCAAGTAGCCCTTTCAGCTCTAGCATTTTCTCTTCGATTTGTCCAATCTCTCCAAAAATCCGATCGGCTGTATCCACCAATTCTTGTCCAAATTCAGTGATGTGAATCCGCTTTCCTATAATTTCAGTAAGGGGGACCTCAAATTGCTCCTGTAAGTTTTTCAACTGAATGGATACTGCTGGCTGTGTCATACTCATGGCTTCAGCAGCTTTTGTAATGCTCTGAAACTTAGAAACAGCTTGAAAAGCTTTGAGTTGGTGAAGGGTTATATTCATAAGTTAATTTAATTTAAAAAACATAACAAATAAAAAAATATTATGTTTTACTTTTTTTAAAAATCAGTAAGCAGGATATTTGTGCCATGGATTTTCAGATTCTAATCAACAACCTCACCAATCCAAGTCTGCTCTTTTTCGTATTAGGGGTCTTAGCAGTCAAGTTAAAAAGCGATTTAGAAATTCCTTCCACAAGTGCCAAATTCATCGCCCTCTATCTAATGATTTCCATTGGATTTAAAGGTGGACAAGAATTATCGCATAGTGTTTTTAATTCTACTATCCTTTGGTCCTTAGTTTTTGGGGTAGCTCTTTCAGCTTCTATTCCTCTTTACACTTTTTTTCTATTGAAACGAAAACTGGGAGTACCGAATGCTGCTGCAATCGCTGCTGCTTATGGATCTATTTCAGCAGTAACTTTTGTCGCAGCTGCCGCTTTTTTGGAAACTCAAGGAGTAAATTTTGGGGGGTATATGGTGGCGGTTATGGCCTTGATGGAAGCCCCTGCAATTATTTCAGGGATGATTTTGCTTCGCAAATTTTCTCCTACAAAGACCGAAGGAGGTATGAGACAGGTTGTGGTCCACGCCTTTACTAATGGTTCTGTCTTGTTGATTCTGGGAAGTTTGGTGATTGGCTTGATTGCAGACGAAAAGCAAGCCGAAGGGATCAAACCCTTTGTAACAGATATTTTTAAAGGCTTTTTGGCTGTTTTCCTATTAGATATGGGAATTTCAAGTGGTAAGAAGTTGAAAGCATTTTTTAAAACTGGCTATATTTCTTCTCTTTTTGCAATCCTTGTTCCTCTGGTGAATGGGATAGTAGTTGCATACGTGAGTCAGTGGATAAGTCCTGAGGAGGGCGATCGCCTAATTTTCGCAATTCTTGCTGCTTCGGCTTCCTACATTGCCGTTCCAGCAGCGATGAAGCTTTCCAATCCAGAAGCCGACGAGGGATTGTATGTGCCCATGGCTCTGGCAGTCACCTTCCCCTTTAATATCACGCTTGGGATGCCCATCTATTGGATGGTTATCCACGCTGTTTAAAGTGGTTGGTCTAGTTGTAAAAATCGATTTGCGTCCTCCTTGGAAGGTGTTCTGCAGGAATTATTTTTGCCAAACCAGGCATATCGGTTGGTACCAATCCAGTGGTAGATTCGATCTCTCCATCCTTGTGGAATAAAAATCAAGGGATAGAACAATGTCCAGCCTCCTCCTAACGATCTTGCAAGTCTAAGTGCGGCCGAGCTTCCGAGGTGAATTTTTCTGTTGTAAATAAGAACGACCGATTCTTGATAAGTTGAGGGCAAACCATAGTGGTGCAGTACACGTTGCCCCTCGGGGCTTTGCATGGCGCCTACTGTAATTTTATTCTTTTTATCTTGTTTCAATACAAAATCCACGGTAGCGTTACAGAGGACACAATACCCATCAAATAGCAGGATGATGGAGGGTTTTTCCATTAACGCAACAGTTGAATAGTGCCTTTGAGAGTTTGTTGCTGCTTTGTAGAATCTACTACATCGAAATAAACGGTTCCAGAGTAGTAATAGGTTCCTGCAGGAAGCTCATTTCCAGCTTTATCTTTTCCATTCCATCGAATGAAAGGATCATTTTCGCTTGCGTTTTGGCTAGCATAACGAAATACTTCTGTGCCCCAGCGATTGACAATAAAAACCTCTACTTGTGTCACAAATCTTGGACATTTTGAAAAAGGATTATCAAAAGCCATAAAGGTGTCGTTCAGCCCATCGTTATTTGGGGTAAATGCATTGGGAAGTAGGTAGTTGGGGCAGTTGTCCACACAGACTACATTACTTTTGGGGCTTTCATTTCCTGAGCGATCTACAGCTGTCAAGTAATAGCATCCCTTGTAATTGGGAAGGTTGGTGAGGGTGGCTTGCAACTGTATAGATGAATAGTTGCCTACTAATGTAAATGTCCCCTCAGGGTCACCTTCTGAATTAAAGTAGAGTCGGTAGCCGCTCAACTCATCGTCGCAGGAACCACTAAAATCAGGTTGCCAGCTTAACTCATGGAGGTAGGTAATGGTGCCACAGCCTTCTTCTGAAACATATTCGGTACAATCTGGGCCTTCAAAAATCAAAGTGGGAGCACAAGGAAGGCGGTTGTCATCTGGTTTGGCACAAGTGATTTGAGATTTATTTTCCAAAGGATAAACTAGTCCATCTACGTTATAAGCTCCTTTGGTGACCACATAGTAACAGTACTGTAGGTCTTTTTTTAAACTGACCCCATTGAAGCTCCCATCGTCTAGGTATATAAATCCATCCTGCGTCACATCTACCTCGGCAATTTTTTCAAAATTGGTTTCGTCGGTCCCGGCTGCATCCGTTCGGTTTCTGAAAACCTCGTGTTTGTATTGGGAGATGGAGTTGTTCCAGGGAACAGTAAAATTCCATTTTAGCTCAATGGCCTCGTTGATGATGGTCGGTTCAAGCCGAACGGAAGATGCGGACGTTGAAGTATCAATTTTGGTAGTCTTATCCAATAGGATCACCTTGTAATTGTAGACAAGGTTTTCGGTATTCAGTGCTTTGTCTGTAAATATAGTATCTGAAGTGACGCCTAGCGATAGTCGGTTTTGAGTCCCTGAAAAACCTTCATTTCGAATCAATTCGTAGGTGTATGGGCCTGGAAATTGAAGGGTATCTAAGTCGTATGGAGGCGTCCATTTAATAAATATTTCCCCTTCTTGTTCATCTGTTGCCATTATACTCACATTGGTCAGTAAGGGGACGTCCACATCGATGGTGATACAAATCTCTTCAGAAACGATGCTTTCACCAAGCCTAGGTGTAGGGAAAGCGGCTACCAATCGGTAGCAATAGGTATTGCCAGGTGCTAAACCTTCACCGCCATTGGCATCTGTAAAGGAGAAAGTGGCCATATCCGTACTTCCAATCAACTCATATCCTGCTCTTATGCCTGTTTCACAAGAATCAGGAAGGTAGGGATCGGAATTGATTCGGCGCCACACCTGGATTTTTTCGGCTGAATTGGCACAGGCATAGGGCTCCCAATTCAACCCAACCGAACGGCCAGGAAGCTGCTCAAGCGTATCCCAAATTGGAGGGGGACCGATGACTTTAATCCGCCAGGTTTGAATATCTACTAATTTAGGTCCAGAGCGTGGTTGATCCGTAATTCGAATACGCACCTCGTATTCTCTTTCTCGGACATGATTGCAAACCGTTTGCCAATCAAAATTTACGATTCCCGGCTGAATCTGAAAAACATTTGCTGGGTCATAGGTGGCTGGAGAAACATTTATTTCCATTGGTTCGCCAAAAACTTCAATCTTGATTCCATCCCCATCTGGGTCTTCACCCTGAATGATTTCCTCTATCCGTGTACCTGCAATGACGCAGAGGTCAGGAGGAAGGATCAATTTGGGACGCTTGTTGTTGGAGTTTTCAATGATAATCTGCATGTCTCGAACCACATACCCGATTTCCACATATTTACCTTCGATTTTACGCCATTCTGTGATCCTTAAGGCTACATTGAACTGTCCAGCCGTGCCAGGGGCATCCCAAACTAAGTCTCCAAAAAATGGGTCTACTCGCAAAAAAGCAGGGACAGAACCGTCTTCCTGGTTTTTACTAAATTCTGAGCTAGCTGGATCTCGGTAATTGTTTACCACACGCTCAAACCCTTGCTTAGGAATATCTAAGCGATAAGAAAGGCTATCTCCATCGGGATCGTAAGCTCCTGGATTGTGAATGTAACGGACATTCACTGCTCCATTGTCTACAGGAGGAATCGTTAAAACAGGGGAATTATTGACTCCTATAAATGGGTCTATCGTAATTTCGGTTTCCACGTAAAAAGGGGTATCCACCGAATTATCCATATTTAGGGTCAAATCATTTCGATTGAATTCCAAAAATCGAATCTTGTAATTTCCAGGTCCCTGAAAGGTATGTGTGATGACAAAAGTGTTTTTTTCAATTAAGTCTCCTAAATCTTCTACCAAAGAGAAATCACTTTTTGTATTCAACTGCTCTTCTCTACCATCACCAAAATTGATTCTACCTGGTCCAAAAACGACCGAGGAACGGGTGTCTGTGTAGCCGACAACGGTTATTCTATAGGTAAGCGTTTGTACAGAAATTCGCTCTGCAATTATTTCTCCCGCTCGAATATGAGTAGCCCAAGAGCCATTGAGGGTTGAAAAAAATGCAAGTACAAAAAAGAAGAAATAAATTTTAAGCTTCATATCGGTCTAGGTGACTAATCTAATCGTTAACATCTACAGAAGTCGGCTGTTCACTGGGCTTTCTAATTAAAATTTATCTTGATATACGAAGTAAATGGAAGTTAGGAGAAAAACCTTTAAAGATTAAAACAATAAAATTGAACAGACTGTTAAAAAAGTATCAAAACAAGTCCTTAAACAGAAAATTGATTTATTATTTAGAATCGTTTAAAATAAGGAAGCTCTTCTTGGAGTCATTGGATACTAGCCTTCCCAGATGTAAATTTGGCCAATTAAACAGCAATACCAATCCTTTTAAACTAATCGTCACGAAATTATGAGTTGGGTTACCAAAACCTTGAATAGCACACTGGGAAAGAAACTGATAATGGCCCTGACCGGCCTTTTTCTTATTTTGTTTTTAACAGGTCACGTATCGGGAAATTTGCTTCTATTTAAAGGGGATGGAGGCGAAGCTTTTAATATGTATGCCAAGTTTATGACCACAAATCCTGCAGTCAAGCTCTTGTCCTACCTAACTTACATTTCAGTGATTGGACACGTGATTTATTCTATTTTTCTTTCTAGGCAAAACAAAGCTGCTCGTCCTGTGAATTACTCTACGTCTAAAGGAAGTACTAATAGTGCTTGGTCTTCCAGGAACATGGGTGTTTTAGGCACATTCATCCTTATTTTTCTTGTGGTTCACCTGCAAGGGTTTTGGGCCCAAATGCATTGGGGACAGGTCCCAACTGTAACCTATGACGGAGAAGAATACAAAGACCTATTTTTAATTGTGAATGGAGCGTTCAAGCAATTGTGGTTAGTTGCCTTGTATGTGATTTCCATGGTGTTTTTAGGTTTTCACCTATCTCATGGATTTGCTTCTGCATTCCAAACCCTAGGCCTCAACCACAAAAAATATTCTCCTGCAATCCAAACAGTAGGATCCATCTATTGCATTTTGGTGCTGGTTCCCAGGTAATCATCCTTTTGCAGCCACTCAAAAAAGGTCAGGGGCGAAAAATACAACGCTCTGGCATCGCTCAAACTGCGCTGGGTCGCCTTGCCGAGCCGAGCTGGCTTCTGGTGCAGGTTGATCAGGACGTTTGTGTCCAGCAGGGCTTTCATATCTCCATCGCATCCAACTTGCGTCGCCACTTGGCCCAAGCCTCATCCATGTGAGAGTTGTCATCGAAATCGATGTTTTCGAGTTCGGGGTATTTGCCTTCCAAAAGACCAAGCACAAGTTTCGGCTTCGTGTAGGGAATGATTTTCGCCACCGGCCTGCCGTGCTTGGTAATGATGACCTCTTCACCTCGAATTGCGTCTTCGACGAGAGCTGAGAACTGAGCCTTTGCCTCTGTGATTGTCACTATTTTTCCCATCTGCTCAGTGTAAATGAATCGGGTCAAATTGACCAGAATTACTTTTGCCACTCTAGGCTACCCACAAGCTCCAATCGGGACCATGCCCTAGTCGAAGTTGTGGATAACTCAGGTGCAGGCAAGTCTGAGGGGAAGCTGAAATTACCCCGCTAAACTTAGAGAATTCCGCGCAAGGTAGCCGGCAACCAACGTCCATCCCGAAACAGGATTTCCTGCCAACCGAAGGGTAGAAGTGCCAAAAATCATCGTTGAGATCATGCCCAAGCAGGATCTATTAGACCCCCAGGGCAAAGCTGTCGCAAATGCCCTCCACCGCTCGGGTCACAAGGAAATCTCTGCGGTGCGTATCGGCAAGCGCATCGAGCTGCACTTCGACCGCGAGGTGACCGACAAGGACATCGCGAACGCCAAGAAGCAGGCGGCCGAGTTTCTCTCGAACGATGTCATCGAGGACGTAGTAGCCGTAACGGTTGAGAACTAATGCGCATCGGAGTCATCACCTATCCCGGAACCCTGGATGACCGAGACGCGCAGCGCGCAGTCAGACTTGCCGGGGGCACCCCGGTCCCACTCTGGCACGCAGACGATGACCTAAAGAAGGTCGATGCGGTAGTGCTCCCCGGTGGGTTTTCCTATGGCGACTACCTGCGCTGCGGGGCAATTGCAGCCAAAGCACCGGCCACCAAAGAGGTCATTCGCCTAGCCGAGAAGGGACTGCCAGTCTTAGGCATCTGCAATGGCTTCCAGGTTCTCGTGGAATCCCACCTGCTGCCGGGTGGACTGATCAGAAACGAACACCAGCACTTCATCTGCAGGGACCAGAAACTAAGGGTTGAAAACACCCAGACCGCCTGGACCAACCTCTTCGAGGAAAACGAAGAAATCACGATTCCGCTCAAAAACGGCGAGGGCGGCTACATCGCAAGCCAGGACACCCTGAAGATGCTGGAGGACGAAAACCGCGTGGTCTTCCGCTACCTGGACCTCAACCCCAACGGCTCGATGAACGACATCGCCGGGCTAACCAATGCTCGGGGCAACGTCGTGGGACTTATGCCACACCCCGAGCACGCCGTCGAGCCTGGCTTTGGACCCGACACCGAGGTGGCAACCAGAAGCGGAGTCGATGGTCTCAAGTTCTTCCAGAGCGTGATGAAGGCGCTGGTGAATAGCTGATGTTTAAGAAG
>JALRIY010000513.1 GCA_023255285.1 Algoriphagus sp. | reverse complement strand
AAACAATCAATTTGAAAAGAAAGTAAATCCAGAGTCAGTGATATGGCAAAATTTAGAGACTGATTATTGGATAAATTATTTAAAAGATTTAGTAGAACAACATTTTAAAGAAACAAATTCTAATTTATCAAAAAAAATAATTGAAAATTTTGAAGAGGAAATAAAAAATTTTATTCAAGTTTGTCCTAAAGAAATGGTTAATAAATTAAAAAATCCAATAAGCTTAAAACCAGCTATCAAAGAAGTTAGCTAGATCATCTCTTTTAGTTCTTTTGATATTATTTTAAGCCATTTTTTTGAAGAAAGACTATGATCTCCATTTTTAACAACAAGCATTTTTTTTTGAGCTCTAGGAAAAATTTTCAAAATTTTTTTTTATTAAACCAGATTCTAGTAGAAAAGAATCCAAGGAGCTTTATTTATATTGCATATTATAAATAGTTGACTTTATTTTATTAAACAAATAAATAAGTCTATGGAACTAAATAAAGCACTTACATT
>JALRIY010000512.1 GCA_023255285.1 Algoriphagus sp. | reverse complement strand
TTAACTAATTATATTAGTGCTACAAATTATTTTTCTAAAGAAAATAGTGATAATTTTTGGCCTGCAGATATCCATATAATAGGCAAGGATATTCTCCGATTCCACGCTGTTTATTGGCCAGCTTTTTTAATGGCTGCAAAAATTAATTTGCCAAAAAAAGTTTTTGGTCACGGATGGATTCTTTCTGGAGAAGAAAAAATGTCAAAATCAAAAGGTAATATATTAGATCCTATAGAAATTATTAAAGAATTTGGTTTAGATGAGTTACGTTACTATCTGATGAAAGAGGTAATATATGGTCAAGATGGTAAAATTAATTTAGATAATTTAAAAAATTGTATCAATAGTGATTTGGCAAATAATATTGGAAACTTAAGTCAAAGAGTCATTACAATTCTTTTAAAAAAATTTAGTGGAAAATTACCGGAGATAAAAAATCTATCAAATGATGATAAACAAATTTTAGAGATAGATGAAAAAAAATTTGTTAATCCAATGAAT
>JALRIY010000511.1 GCA_023255285.1 Algoriphagus sp. | reverse complement strand
CTCAAAAAAGGCATTTAAAAAAGTTAAATTATAAATACTAAAATAAAACGGCAAAGATAAAATTATTGGTAATAACAAATAGCCAAAAAAGACGGTTAAGATTTTATCAAAAATTGTCACTTTTAATTTTATTTTTTCAAACCTATAAAAAATAAATCCAATTATAGATGAAGAAATAAAACTTAAGTAATAAGTATTAAGATTTAGATATAAATTTAGATAATATGAATAGATAACATTTAAAAGTGAGAGAACTGCTATAAGGCCAAAAAAAAAACTTAAGTATCTTATTCTAATACCAGACATTTAAATTATTGGCTTAACCTAAAAATATTCTCAACTATTGGGATACTGTCATTTTTTGCAATAAAAACTACATTATCATTTTTTTGAAAAACAAAATCAGATTTTGGAATAATAACTTTCTTATCTCTTAATACAGCACCAATTCTTATATCATCAGGTAAATTTGAATTTTTAATTTCTTTATTAATTAATTCAG
>JALRIY010000510.1 GCA_023255285.1 Algoriphagus sp. | reverse complement strand
CGTGATTGGTGTTCGATTATTGGGTAATGAAATCTATTTATGTCGGTATGTAATGCGACCCCGTGTGAGGTCATATGGCGTTAGCTCTACTTGGACTTTGTCCCCTGGCAAAATACGGATGTAATTCATTCGCATCTTTCCTGAAATATGAGCTAACACTGTGTGTCCGTTTTCGAGTTCGACGCGAAACATTGCGTTAGGCAGCGACTCTGTAATTGTGCCTTCCAGCACAATTGCATCTTCTTTGTTTTTTGGCAGGGCTTTCTCCTCAAACACACGGACATACAAGCCAGTCGGAAGGAAATCCCTCCAAAAGGCGAAGGGTTATGCTACCGCCGCATTCCCCTGCCCCAAAACCCCAAAACACAAGGAGATGGGTGAATTCAGCAGGGTCATGATTAGCGATTCTTGATGCCGGCAACAGCCGTACGGAGGCGGGCAAACACCTCATCTGGGGTGCCAAGGCCATCGACTACAGCCAGTTTGTTCTGGTCCTTGTAGTAA
>JALRIY010000050.1 GCA_023255285.1 Algoriphagus sp. | reverse complement strand
ACTACTTTTCCCTACACCAGGTACGCCAGTAATCCCAATCCTAAAGGAGTTTCCCGTATTAGGCAATATTTCTTGGATTAGTTCTGCGGCTAAGGCTTGATCTTCAACCAGCTCACTCTCTACCAAGGTAATGGCCTGAGCAAGGATGACTCGATCTCCAGCCAATATTCCGGATTTAAATTCTGAAAAGGATCGTCTTTTTCTCATGGATTAACCAATTCGAGTTGTTGTTCGCCCATCGGCGTTTTTTCATACTTTGCAAAAACAGCGGATTTTTGAGAAGTAGGAAAATACGGACTTTTTGGACTGAGTTCCACAGGCTCCTGCACAGATTCATTTACAAAAAATACTAGCGTACGTCCGTACTTCGTGTGTGGAAGTAAGTCCGCGAAAGTTTTCAGTATTTCCGGGTTCACGACCTGAGTTCGGAAGGCATAGATTCGTACTACAGGACCAGTATTATTTTCATTTCTGAAGAATCCTACTTCCTCAAACTGGTCTTGATACGCAGCTATTCCTTGTTCGGAAAAACTTTCGGTGAGGATCAGCCCCAGTACAAGCACTACGGCGATGCCAAGGAGAATAAAGAGAGTCGAGGGTTTTTTCAAAAATTTATCGCGGGTTTGTAGGCTGAAGCCCTTAATTTAGCCTAAAATTTTGACAATGGGATTCGAATACATCAAGGCACTGCACCTGATTTTTATTGTCACCTGGTTTGCAGGCCTTTTTTATATTGTCCGCCTATTTATCTACCAAACCGAGGCCCTCCAAAAACCCGAACACGAACGCCTCATCCTAAAGCCTCAGCTCGATCTGATGGCGCGCAGGTTGTGGTACATCATCACCTGGCCATCTGCCATCCTGACGCTAATTTTTGGATTTTGGGTACTTACCTACCGTTGGGAATACCTGCAACTAGAATTTATGCAGGCCAAATTGATCTTTGTCTTCCTACTTTACGTATACCACGGCTACAGTCAAGTGCTATTTCAAGAGCTTCAAGCAGGCAAGGCAAGGTGGACCTCCACCCAACTGCGTTTATGGAACGAACTATCCACGCTGCTGCTCTTTGCCATCGTCTTTCTCATCGTTCTCAAAAACACCTTGAACATGCTTTGGGGAATGTTGGGCTTAATAGGTTTATCCCTAGTGCTCCTATTTGCTATCAAAGTGTATAAAAAATATAGAACCCACTAAGCCCTATGAAAATTTCGAACCTATTTCTTCCCATTCTAGTAACCTTTGCTATTTCCTGCAGCTCTCCTGCCGAAAAAGTGAATGAAACAGTCGAATTGCCTATCCTTGGGGAACGTTATGTGGATGAAAATAAAGATACAGTGTACCATCGTATTGCAGACTTTGCATTTGTCAATCAAGTAGGCGACACCATCCGCAAGGAAGATATGTCAGGCAAAATCTATGTTGCCGATTTCTTCTTTACTAGCTGCCCCACTATCTGCCCGATCATGAAAAAAGAAATGCTTCGGGTGTACAATCAGTTTAAAGGAAATCCAAATTTTAAAATTTTAAGCCACTCCATCGATCCTACCTACGATACCCAATTGGTACTCAAAGAGTATGCGGAAAGACTAGGGGTTCCAGATGCAGCCACTTGGAATTTTTTGACAGGGGATCAGGAAAAAATATTTGAGATTGGTCAAACAAGTTACCTCACCACCACCATGGCAGACGAACTAGAGCCTGGAGGCTTTCTTCACAGTGGCGCTTTCTTGCTCGTGGATCAACAAGGGAGAATAAGAGGGGTCTACGATGGCACCAAAGCAGAGCAGGTAGACCGTTTGTTACTTGATATACCCAAACTCCTTCAGCCGTGAGAGTGATTGTCCTACCCCTTATTTTTGTTTTAATAATTGTTTCCTGTACTCCCAAAGTAAGTAGCGAACAAACTAATCTGGCCCAAATTTCGGATGCAAAGGTGCTGCAATATGCAATTCCAGGAAAGGAACTTTACGAAACTTACTGTGCCAATTGCCACCAAAAGGAAGGAACAGGCTTAGGCAAACTCATTCCTCCTTTGCGAGAGGCAGATTACTTCAAGGCAAGCATCCACCGTAGCATTTGGATCATGAGGAATGGAAAAAAAGGCCCTATAGTGGTCAATGGGCAAGAGTATAACCAGCCTATGCCTGCCAACCCAAACCTCAAGCCTTTGGAAATCGCACAGATTGCCACCTATCTCTACAATAGCTGGGGAATGCGAGAAGGAGTGATCGATGCACCTCGAGTAGAGAACTATTTAAAAAACCCTCCCATAGAAAATTAATTCTTCAATTGGGTCGCTGCTTGATCTAAGGCGGCTTTGATGGCTACATTTACTTGATTCACTTTCAGCAGCTGCTCATCCAAGTAAGTTTTGATTTCTTCGGGTGTTTTTCCCTCCTCGTCTAGGGAGTACTGACGCATCCAGACAAACATCCCTTCATGGGCTTGATTGAGTTCTCCTGCAAGGGATCTCATGGCCTCAATTTCTGAAGAAGCCGTACTGTCCTGAGCAAAAAGACTGTCTGCCTGTGCCAATGCTTTTTTTTCCAAGGACATTAATTCACCCATCTTGGGCATCACGGCATCGTGTACTTCAATTATTTGTGCACGCATCTCTTTATTTGTTTCAATTAAGGGATTGGCACAGGCAAGGACAAGTATTGAAAAAAGCAGGATAAGGAAGCTTGAGAAGTGTTTCATTGGATTTAGTTTGGTTTTAATTAATTTTCAAAATTAAATAAGAAACAGCAGCCTTCGGCGAAGTCAATGTGAATTTTAGTCCTAATTTTGATTATTCACTTTGATGCTATGAAACCATTCTGTTTTGCCGATGGGAAAATCATCCCTACCCAAGATGCTCGCCTTCACCCCGCCGATCTCGCCGTGATTCGTGGCTACGGGATTTTTGATTTTTTTCGGACCGAGCAGTACCGCCCAGTGTTTTTGGAGGATTACTTGGATCGATTTATTGCATCCGCTGCAAAAACCTATTTGCCTCTAGCCTATTCGCGTGAAGAACTCCGCGCCATCATTTCGGAGTTGATCGCCAAAAATGACTTGATGCAAGGCGGAATTCGAATGGTCTTGACTGGAGGCGTGTCTGAAAATCACTTTTCTCCTGCAACAGGCACCCTGTTTCTATTTGGAGAGGAACTGAGTTTCCCTTCCGAAGAAAAATACCAGCAGGGAGTCAAATTACTTACTGTAGAGCATGTTCGTGCGATTGCAGATATCAAAACTACCAACTATACACTTCCCGTCTGGCACAGTATGCAGTGGAAGGAACAAGGTGCAGAGGATGTCTTGTACCACTGGAATGGCCTAGTAAGCGAAAGTTCGAGAAGTAATTTTTACATCGTCAAAGATGGTGTCATTCATACCCCAGATAAGCACATTCTGATGGGGATCACCCGAAAGCACTTGCTGGCAGTGGCAGGTGAGGTACAGATCCGACCTATTTCTTTGGAAGAAGTTTGGCAGGCAGATGAGGCCTTTATTTCAGCGACTACCAAGATTTTATTGCCCATCACCCAGATTGACGATCGGAAAATCGGATCAGGAAAAGTGGGGAAAGTAAGTTTGGAGTTACTAGAAAAGTTCCGTCAGCGTGAAAAAGCCTACCTCAACCTCCGATAGGTATCGTTCAAGTTAGTTGTTCACCAACACCGCATCTTTGAGGATGTACATCAACTTTTCTGGGTCTGCCGTATTGAGGGTCAGCTTGCCACTTACCTTCACTCGCTTGGAGGTGTACTTGATAGGGGAAGTGAGCATGACTTCCATGACGGTTTCCGGTCCTCCTGAACCGCAAAAAAAGCATTCTGCAAGAGGCAAGCTCGACAAGATGATATGGGTAGGTTTAAACATGCCTTCAAAAGGGATGATGTAGCCATCTGCCTCTACCACTTTCCCTTCCAACTTTTTGATGTTTTCAGAAAATACGGGAACATACAATTCTCCAAAATTATCTTGGCTGATTTTGTAGGTCACCTCAGACAAACTTTTCCATACCTCTTGGGCATACGTCTGCTGGGAAAAAGTGGCTAGAGCCAAAAGTATACCGATAAGGAATGCTCCTTTTTTCATCTTGCTTTAATTTTTATGCTAATTACGTTTTTGTAAGCTGCTTTGCAATACTCGTTTGATAGGCAGACCAAGCAGGAATCAAGGAGGCGATGATTCCCACTACCAAGGCATAGCCGAAAATCAATCCTTCTTCAGGCAAGAATATCCAAGGATCCACCAAGGAAACTACCTCCTGGGAAGCAAATTCCACGATAAGTGCCAAAAAGCCATGCCCAAAAGCAATCCCAAAAATAGCACCCAAGATCGTCAAGGAGATCCCTTCCAAAAATACCAAAGTCACCAATTGCGCACGAGAAGCACCCAAGGTCCGTAAGATGGCTAAATCGTATTTCCGTTCCTTGAGCGAATTGTAGAGCGCAATAAATATGCTCAAGCCCGCAATCACCACCAAGGCGAGTGCCAAGCCCTGCAATAGACTAATGCCTACTCCAAGCAGTTCAAACAAGCGAGACATTTCAAATGCAGGGGATGCTGCTTGCATGGAGGTACCCGAATTAATCATTCGAGGAAGCTGAATAGCGGCCATGGGATTGCGGTAGCGGATAAGTAAGGTGGTTACTTCCCTTTCCGCATCTGAGACCGGAAAACCTTGAGCAGCGACTGGAAGAAGATGAGGATCTATCCCTTCTGCAAGAGATTCCTCTTCTTTTGCAATGCTTACTTCATCCCCTTCTATCATGGTATCTGGCTCTGCCTCGCCTGCTTCATCGTGGGTAAACCAAACCGATTCGATGCTGGTCAGCACGAGCCGATCCACTACCTTTCCAGAGGGCTCCAAAATACCTGTTACGTGAAATGCATGTTGATCGTGATCATGGCTGCCCACGCTTATCCCGTGACTTCCGCTAAAGGTATCTCCCAATTTCAATCCGAGAATCTGGGCACTTTCCGCACCCAGGGTCACCTCAAAGGGCTTCTCCCAGGCTTTTCCAGCGGCGAATTTTACCCCATAGAGATCCAAATAATCGTGATTGGTACCCAGGATTCGTAGTCCTTGGACATTATCACCCATCGCAAGTGGGATCACTTGCTTCACCAAGCGACTTCTAGAAATACGTTGCGCCTCCTCTATCTTGATATTCCCCGTGGGAAAGTCAATATGGTACACCGAGGATAAAATTAGCTGGAGCGGACTGCCTTTGGCACCCACTACTAGATCGATCCCAGCAGCATCTCGGATCATTTTTTGCTCAAACTGATGTTGAACCAGGAGTAAAACAGTAATAATGGCGAGGCCAAAGGCCAATAAAATCACATTCAAGCCAGTAGCAAGTGGCCGAAAGCTGAGGTATTTCCAACTGAGGGTGAGTAGGTTCATGCGCTTTTCAGTTCAAGAACCATTGAAACTTCTGATTTGACGCGCTGGTCATGCGTAACGATCACCAGGGCCGCCCCAATTTTAGCAGCCTCCCCTTTTAAAAGACTGATTACCAGACGGGCATGTTCGTCATCCAAACTGGAAGTGGGTTCATCGGCTAGGATCAATTTAGGGGTATTGATCAAGGCACGAGCAATAGATACTCGCTGCGCTTCACCTTCACTCAAGGTTCCTACTGCTGCAGATGCTTTGTTCGCTATGCCCAAACCTTGAAGAAGGTCGGCAAAAGAGCCTCCTTTTTTCTTACTTAGAAATTGCGCCAGCTCCAAGTTTTGTTTTACGGTGAGGGCTGCAATTAAGTGTGGCTTTTGGAATACAATCCCAATGTGTTGCCCTCGAAAAAGGTCAAGTCGATGGCCTTGAAGAGAAGAAAGGACAGTTCCATCCAAAATAACCTGCCCTTGGCGAGGTTTTAGTAGTCCTGCGAGGAGATTCAGAAAGGTAGTTTTCCCAGAACCAGATTTACCCAGTAAAAGTACCGCCTCCCCTTCAGAGAGTGAAAAATCCGGGAAGAAAAGGCTGGGCTGCCCAGGATAGGCAAAACCTAGCGAAGTGGATTGTAATAGCATGAATCTTACCTTGGTGGTAGTTGGGAAGTAGCGAACTATATTTAAACGACCAATTCAAAGTTAATTTTTAGAACCGAAAAATCACACCTTAATTTGATCGAGAAGAAGATTTCCAATTCTTGATTCAACTCCTTGGTAGGGAAGTGGTACGTTTTCTGGAAATGAGGAGTGCAAAACATTGGCAACTAGAAATTCCCTGTAGAATGTTGCTTTTTTCTTTTGAAGGGGGGGTGCTTTCTTCTATTTTTGTGCGAAACATAAATAAGCGCAGCATGAGTGTACTAGTCAATAAGAATTCAAAGGTTATAGTTCAAGGATTTACCGGATCTGAGGGTTCCTTCCATGCACAACAAATGATCGAATACGGCACCCAAGTAGTCGGAGGGGTGACCCCAGGTAAAGGTGGTACCTTGCACTTGGAAAAGCCCGTATTTAATTCAGTGGAAGAAGCTGTACAAAAAACTGGCGCAGACACTTCTATTATTTTTGTACCTCCTGCTTTTGCTGCAGACGCCATCATGGAAGCTGCAGATGCTGGCATTAAAGTAATCATTGCTATCACCGAAGGAATTCCCGTGGCGGACATGATGCGTGCCAAGCCGTACATGAAAGAAAGAGGATGCGTACTCATTGGCCCGAACTGTCCTGGAGTAATCACCCCCGGGGAGGCAAAAGTGGGTATCATGCCTGGCTTTGTATTCAAGCAAGGAAGAATTGGCATTGTGTCCAAATCAGGAACTTTGACTTATGAAGCTGCTGACCAGGTTGCAAAAGCTGGACTTGGCGTATCCACAGCCATTGGAATCGGAGGAGATCCGATTATTGGCACCTCTACCAAGCAGGCAGTAGAATTATTGATGAATGACCCAGAAACAGATGCCATCGTGATGATCGGTGAAATCGGTGGAAATTACGAGGCAGAAGCAGCACGTTGGATACGTGAAACAGGCAATAAAAAGCCGGTTGTTGGTTTTATTGCTGGGCAAACTGCCCCTCCTGGCCGTAGAATGGGTCACGCAGGTGCTATCATTGGTGGTGCTGATGATACTGCAGCAGCCAAAATGCGAATCATGCGTGAAAATGGAATTTTGGTGGCTGAATCTCCAGCTGAAATTGGAGCAACTATGGCCAAAGCCCTTGGAGTAACTGCATAAAAAAGAGTTAGTTGGGCAATCCAAATGCCCTACTTCAATGCCTCAAAGCGCGCTTTGAGGCATTTTTTTTGCCCTTTCCCAAAGAAGACATAGCATTCTGTATATTTTTAAAATTTAAATTAAACTTCTTTAATTTTTT
This sequence comes from Algoriphagus sp., assembly GCA_023255285.1. Taxonomy (GTDB): domain Bacteria; phylum Bacteroidota; class Bacteroidia; order Cytophagales; family Cyclobacteriaceae; genus Algoriphagus. The sequence goes on along the minus strand of JALRIY010000050.1, from coordinate 6,089 downwards.
TAATAAAGTAATTCCTTTTTTTCACAAAAATTTTTAGCTTTGGTTATTCCATGTAGAAGACTTCTTTCCAAAAAAAGTCCTGCCTAATGGAAAGTTCTTGTACAACTCCTTCATCTCCTGTATCCATGCACACAAATTTTCAGTTTTCTGAAGTAGAAAAGGCCTTTTTGGTTGAGTCCGGTGTCACCCGCATGACCACCCAGCTTCCGTATATTTTGGTGGACAACTTTCCTAAATTAGGATTACTCACGGCATGTAGATTTTTAGAGTGGGTAGCGGCAAATCCAGAAGGTGTGGTCAGTTTACCTACGGGAAAGACCCCCGAATACTTTATCAAATGGACCCAATACTTACTGGAAAACTGGGACACTAAAAAAGGCAAGGAGGTACGGGAAAAATACGGGCTTGGTAACACCAAAAAGCCCAGCCTTAAGGAACTCACCTTCGTTCAAATAGACGAATTTTACCCCATTTCATCCAAGCAGCACAATAGTTTTTACGACTACGTCAACAAGTTTTACCTGAGTGGATTTGGCCTTTCTAAGGAAAAAGCCATCCTCATCAATTCCGATGAAATCCCCTTGGCAGAAGGAAAACGATTCAACAAGATTTTCCCTGACCTAAAAGTAGACCTTAGCCTTCGCTTTAGGGAGCCAGTAAATGAGTTGGAGCAACTTCAGCAAACCTCCATTTACTTGATTGACCAATGGTGTGGAGACTACGAGCAAAAAATTCGTGCCAAAGGTGGCATCGGCTTTTTTCTTGGCGGCATTGGCCCAGATGGACACATTGCCTTCAACACCAGAGGATCCCACCCCTACTCGGTGACCCGTCTTACTGAAACCAACTTTGAAACCCAAGCCGTGGCCGCAGGGGATTTAGGGGGCATTGAAATCTCTGCAAACCGACTCGTCATCACCATTGGACTGGACACCATAGCTTACAACCCAAATGCCGTCGGAATTGTCATTGCGGCAGGAGAAGCCAAAGCGGGGATTGTACGGGATTCCTTAGAGTCAAGCCCTACTACTCAATACCCAGCCACCATTCTTCAAAAGCTAACTCAAGGGCGGTTTTACCTCACTCGAGGCGCAGCAGTTAAGCTTACCGACTCCGTCAATGCCTATTACCAAACAGGAACCTGGACTTTTGAAAAAACAGAACGCGCAGTTATCGAACTCTGTAAAAAGAAAAACACCTATGGACACCGACTTAAGTTGGAAGACTTAAAAGGAGACCCTTATTGCAGTCAAATCCCTGACCTTTCCGAGGATACAGTTAATCAGGTAATCCAAAGCATTTCCTCCAAAATATCCAAAGGCCTAGAGCAAGAACGAAAGGAGGTTCTCCTACATACTGGGCCACACCACGATGACATTTCCTTGGGGATCCTTCCCCATATCACCAATCAGCTACACGACCCTAGTAACCAAGCACACTTCTCCGTACTTACCTCCGGCTTTACAGCCGTAACCAACCGCTTTGTCATTGACACCCTACTGCATACCAAGAAATTGTTGGATGAGGGAAAAATCCAAATGACCAATTACGAAGACTTTTTTGAGGTGGGGTACAGCCTTAAGACGGACAAAGATGTGTACCATTTCTTGACCAATGTAGCCTCGGAAAATGTCGCCGCCCGCTCAAGAGGGCTTTGCCACCGTGTCGTTCGTGCGTTGTGTATTGTATGGGAGATTAAAAACAAAGAACAGCTGCGAGAAACCATCAACGAGGTCATTAGTATTTTGAAAAACTCCTATGATGGTGAAAAAAATCCTCCAAAAATTCAAAAGTTGAAGGGCATGATTCGGGAGTTTGAAGAGGAACTCGTTTGGGCTCACTTTGGTGTACAAGTGAAAAATGTGCACCACCTTCGCCTTGGTTTTTACACAGGAGATATTTTCACCGAGCAGCCGGATAAAACACGGGATGTCGAACCCATCGTAGAGCTGCTCCGCAAGGTGAAGCCAACCAAATTGAGCCTTACCTTAGATCCTGAAGGTTCTGGTCCAGATACGCATTACAAAGTATTGCAAGCCACCGCTGCGGCAGTAAAGAAATGGTCTGAAGAAACCGACACAAGCAACCTAAGAATCATTGGCTATCGAAACGTATGGTTCAAATTTGAACCCCATGAAGCAAACGTCATCGTGCCTGTATCACTAGGCGATATGGCCGTGATGGAAGACTCCTTTACCAATTGCTACCTCAGCCAAGTGAAAGCCTCCTTCCCAAGCTATTCCCACAATGGCAAGTTTAGTACGGTTGCCAAACGTACATGGGTAGGCCAGCTCAATGACATCCAACTGCTTCTTGGTAAAAACTACTTCTACCAACACGAGCATGCTAAAGTTCGTGCAAGCCATGGCTTGATTTTCTTCCGAGACATGAATGTAGAAGAGTTTTTAGCCACCGCTAGAGAATTGGAAAAATCAATCGAAGGACTACTTTAGTTTGCGTTGGCTTTCCCTAACTCCCCTCCTACTTAGAAAAGCTTAGGAGTCCAAACCTGTATCGCCCCTTTAAATCCCCTATTTTTCGAATGGAACATGCAATTTTAGGCCTAGACATTGGTGGCACCAGCATAAAAGCTGGGTTACTACTTGGTGGCCAGCTCCAAGCGATCCGAAGCATCCCCACCCCTGCCTTCGAAAGTCAAGAGGTGATTTTGGAAACCCTCGCCACCTTTATTGATTCGTACCGCTCTTACTCCTTTGAAGGGATTGGAATTGGCATTCCAGGACTTGTAGATCCGCATGAAGGAGTCGTCTTGGGCTTGGCCAATATCCCATCCTTCCAGCATGTGGAACTGCGAAAATTTCTTTATCGACGATTCGGGAAACCTGTCTTTATAAATAACGACGCAAACTGCTTTGCACTTGGCGTGCATCAATTTGGAGTAGGCAAAGGATTTCAGCACCTAGTTGGCATCACACTTGGCACCGGTGTGGGTGGGGGAATTGTAATTCATGGAAAGCTTTATTCTGGCCTCAATTCTGCTGCTGGGGAATGGTGTGGCGCAACCTACTTGGACAGGACCTTTGAGGATTACTGCAGTGGCAAATTTTTCTACCGCGTATACCAGAGTAAACCCAAGGCCCTAGCCAAACTAGCGCAAGAAGGAGATCCGATTGCCTTGCAAGCCTTTGATGAATTTGGACGGCATGTAGGTGAATTATTGAAAGTGATTCTTTTTTCTTTGGCGCCCGAAGCGATCGTCTTGGGTGGTTCCATCCGGAAGACCTACCCTTTGTTTGAAAAATCCATGTGGACCACCTTGCAGACTTTCCCCTATACATCTGTCTTGGCAAAACTTCAGGTGCTCGTTTCTGATCTAGACGAAACAGCCATTCACGGAGCGGTTGCACTGGTAAACTTGCAAGAAGAGCCTGCTACATAGTCGCACTAATAAATGATACTTTCAGCTTTTAGAGAAATGGTCCCAGTGAATCAAAATCACAGGGACCATTTTTATTTGAAGGGTCAAGCCCCTCTCCCAGTTTCCTGTAAGGGAATGCTAGTCAAATCTTGAATCCGAATTGGCTTTTTTTGTTCGATAGAATTGCGCGCTGCAATACCAATCAAACAGGACATCGCTCCATCTCGGCTACCTGCGGATTGACGCCATGGATCGGGTTGGTTGGGGTCCAGAAACAGCTTATCCTTAAGGCGAATGTCTCCCCCTCCATGGCCACCGGTTCCCTGCGGAATGGGGATAATTGTTCGCACACCAAAATTTTTAACGAGTACCAATTCATCTTCTTCCTTTTCCTCCCAAGGCTGACTTTCTTTGATCCATGTCTCTAGCCTACCTTCGGTACCGTTAAAGGCGATGCGATAGCCCTCATACGGGGAGTAAGTGGTCAAGGAATAGCTTACCTGTACCTGATTTTTGTATCGGATTTGAACAGCCATTTTATCGTAACTATCGATTTCTTCCCGGAATACGCAACCATCTCTATGGTACCCATCGTATTTTTCATTTTCCACATACAGCTGATAGAGGTGCTTGTTTTTGGTGATGTCCCAATAAAAATCACAAGAAGAAGCGTGCGGACACCCTCGACATGTTTTGGAACGGAAGGGTCCGTTTTTCCCATAAAACTCAAGAGATCCATAGGCAAATACCTCCTCTGGGTCTGAGTTAAGCCACCAATTGAGTAGGTCAAAATGATGGGTAGACTTATGCACAAGCAAACTTCCACTATTGGCTTGAATCCCATGCCAGCGACGGAAATAATCCGCCCCATGCGAGGTATCTAGGTACCAATGAAAATCTACCGATGTCACTTTTCCGATTGCTCCTTCCTGCAAAAGCTCGTACAACTTTTGTCGATGGGGGGAGTAGCGGTAATTAAAAGTGACTAGTACCTGCTTGCCCGACTTCTTCTCTGCTTCCAAAATAGCCTCCACCTTTATTTCATCTGTAGTCATTGGCTTTTCAGTGATGACATGCATGCCAGCATTCAAACTTTTGATAATAAACTCGTGGTGCGTGCTATCCATTGTCGTCACAATGACTACATCTGGAGCAGTTTCACGAAGCATCTCCTCAAAATCCAAATACAAGGGACAATTCACTTCTAGGTATGCCTTACCCAACCGTAAGCGACCCTCATTTTTATCCGACAAGCCTACAAACTCTACACGATCGTGATAAGCTTTGACGACTTCTCTTCCCCACATACTCAGTCCTCGAACTCCTGTACCTACTAGAGCTACCTTCATCTTTCGCTCTAAGGAGGGAAACAATTCTAGTGCTTGGGCAAGGGGATGGATTAAAAATGATCCTGCCAGGGCTGTACCCGAACGTTTAATAAAATTTCTTCTAGAAGAATGGTTTTCGTTATTCATGGGTCAATTTTTTTTCTTTATTAAGCTAAAAAATACTTCCTTAAAAATATAAAAAACTGAAGCAATTTTTTTTAGACAGATCAATGGAGAAAATGCAATTTCATCTTACAAATCCCTTATTTTTAAGCAACGATCCTTCAGATGCAAAAAACCTTGTCGCTTCGTAGCCTAGTTAGAATAAGCAGACCCATCAACTTGCTACTAATTGCCTTTGCACAGGGGATGACTGCACATTTTTTAATTGAAACTACCAACCAAGGACTCCCGGTAGTGCAAGATTATTCCCTGTATCTTTTGGTGCTAGCCACTAGTTTAGTCACTGCAGGGGGCTATATGATCAACGATTATTACGATGTCAAGATAGACTACATCAATCGCCCCAAAGACGTGGTCGTAGGAAAGGGCATCAAACGGCGTATGATTTTGGTGCTTCATAGTTCATTGAACTTTGCTGCTATCGGCTTAGGGGCCTTGGTGGCTCCTCGAATCGCAGCCTTGATTTTTTTTGCTGCTATTCTTCTGTGGTGGTATTGTAACAAGCTGAAGCGTAAACCCTTTATTGGCAATGTCGCCGTTGCTTTTTTAACCGGTGTTTCCATTTACTTGATCGGGTATCACTATCAAAAAAATGAATTATTTGTATTTACCTATGCGCTATTTGCCTTCTTTTTAAATTTAATTAGAGAACTACTAAAGGATATTGAAGACCAACAAGGGGATCACCTACACGGATCGCAGACACTTCCCATTGTCCTTGGTTTTCGGAAGACCAAGCAGGTTATTTATGTAATTGCGATGGTTTTTATAGGAGCTATTTTTACAGTTACGGGGCTACTTAATGATCCAAGCTTATTTATTTACTTTGGGGTTTTAGGCATCCCTTTTAGCTGGTTTATGTGGAAAATTTACCGTGCAGATCGTAAAGAGCAATTTACCCAATTGAGTGCCTTAGCCAAGGCACTGATGCTCGTAGGAACCTTGAGTATGGCATTTTTATAATTTTGCCAACGGTTGGCGGTCCCCTGTCGACAGCCTTCTGTGCTCTTACTCACAATGAGTTCGTAGCAAATTCATTAATTTTGTAAAAATTTAGCACATGAAAACCACCTTCTTTTCCGGATTACTTCTTCTCACGGGCCTCTATGCCTGTCAACCGAGTTCCAAAACAGAATCGACCAATATTGCAAACCCTACCCAAACAGCCAGCAACTCGTTTGTCACGTTGACTGCCCGGG
>JALRIY010000509.1 GCA_023255285.1 Algoriphagus sp. | reverse complement strand
AGCCCATAAACGAGGGGATGCTGTTTGTATTTGAACAGCCCGATCGGTACTGCTTTTGGATGAAAAATACGCTGATTCCGCTGAGTGCAGCCTTCATCGACGACGCAGGCGCCGTGGTGAATGTGGCAGATATGACGCCGCAAAGCACGCAAACTCACTGTGCCGAAAAGCCTGTGCGGTATGTGCTGGAAATGAACGCCGGATGGTTCGCCAAGCGTGGCTTTGGCGCTGGTACCAGGATAGGCGGTCTCGTGCGCTGATCGCCGATCCTCGATCGGCTGGACATAACAAGATCAATCGACAAAAAAAGCAGCCCGAAGGCTGCTTTTTAAGGTCAAACCAGGCGCGCGATTACGCGAAGTTGGCTTCCGCGAATGACCAGTTGACCAAGTGGTCAAGGAAAGTTTCCACAAACTTGGGGCGGGCATTCCGGTAATCGATGTAGTAGGCATGCTCCCATACATCAACGGTTAATAACGCCTTGTCGTCGGTAGTCAACGGGGTGC
>JALRIY010000508.1 GCA_023255285.1 Algoriphagus sp. | reverse complement strand
GCTCGTTACACCAACGAAATCCTCAACGGTGACATTCATACAGCTAACCAAAAGGCTGCGGGGTTAGAGAGCCGTAATACAGCGAAGACGTTTATCTACGCTTTCCTGTACGGTGCTGGTGCTGCTAAGATTGGCTCTATCGTGGGTGGTAGTGAACAGGAAGGGCGAAAGCTAATGAATCGCTTCCTAAAGAACACACCAGCGTTGAAGAGGCTGAAGGAGAAGGTAGCCGCTCACGCCGCTAAGGGGTGGATTGAAGGCTTAGACGGCAGACATTTGTTAGTGCGAAGCGAACATAGTGCATTGAATACTTTGTTACAGGGAGCAGGGGCAATTTTGATGAAAAAATCCCTAGTTATCTTGAACAACAAGTTAAAATGTGGTATAATAGACGCTAAGTTCTGTGCAAATGTACACGATGAGTGGCAAGTGGAAGTCCCGCAAGAGGATGCAGAGCGTGTAGGTAAGATGGCAGTTCAAGCTATCGAAGAGGCAGGTGTAGCATTAGGGCT
>JALRIY010000507.1 GCA_023255285.1 Algoriphagus sp. | reverse complement strand
TATACAAATCTATTGTATCCTTGAAATACTTAAATTTGACTACTTTCAATTCCCCTAATTGCCAATAAATCACCAATAGTATCGTACTTCTAATTGACTTTAATGCATTTTCTATGAAAAAAATAACCCATCCCGCATTACTTCTTGCCTTGGGAGCAACGGTAAGCATGGCTGCTTGGATGCCAAAAACCACGGGGTCGCTTTTCCCCAACTCAGGTACCGAGTCTGTTCAGTCAGATAGCACTAAAAAAGACTCGCTCAAGAGTTACCCCAAATTCAAAGACCTTCCCCTCAAGCCGGAGCGAGAAGTAAGTTTCACCACGGCCGAAGGTACTTGGATGAGTTTGGACGTAAGTCCAGATGGCAAAACCATCGCCTTTGACTTGATGGGAGACATCTATACCATGCCACTGGAAGGGGGCAAAGCCACACCATTTACCATGGGGATGGCTTACGAAACCCACCCGCGTTATTCTCCAGATGGCAATAAGCTCTTGTTTACCTCTGACCGAG
>JALRIY010000506.1 GCA_023255285.1 Algoriphagus sp. | reverse complement strand
AATGTACCCAAGTACTCTTGCTTGTACTGAGTCTGTGAGCGAACGCCCATCTGCTCTGCCAACACAAAAGCGTCCTTAGTGAACATCAAACCAACACGGTCGCCACCAGTGGTGGTGTCAGCGTTAGTGGTGACATAAACCTTCACGCCGTAGACGTTACCGATTTCACCGTTGCGGATGGTGTTGCCACCGCCGACTTCACCAACGAAAGCCTGCTCAGTGAAACGAGCCAAGCCCATCATCACGTTACGGGCAACAGGAGGCAGAACCAAAACGCGACCGTCCATAGGAACGTCAGCATCGTCCAACTTCTGGATTGCAGCGCGGATACCAGCATCGCTGATAGCAGCAGCGTTTGCACCAGTGTAGGCAGTGTTGCCAGAACCGATGATAGCGCCAGTGTAAGCAGCAGTACCGTCACCGCCGTTAACGCCACGACCCAACAACACGAGGTCGGTGTCAACTTGTTTAGCCAGAGCGTAGCCAGCGTCACCAGTGTAGAACTTACGCAGTGATG
>JALRIY010000505.1 GCA_023255285.1 Algoriphagus sp. | reverse complement strand
GTAAACAGTAAAATGCCAAATGGTTATTCATTGCCGTCTAAAGAACTAACAGTACACCAAGCATTTGACATTCCATTGGGCGAGTGGCATCAACTTACTAATCCGTTTGATGTGCCTTGTAGAATAGTAGAAATACAATACGGAGAGCATTGTATAGAAGAAGATATAGAGAGAGAAGATTAATGAAAGTATTTGTAGGATACGACACTCGCGAAGACATTGCATATCAAGTGTGCAAACATAGCATCCAAACACGAAGTAAAGATGCAATTGTACATCCTTTAAAACAACAAGAGCTTAGAGACGCAGGATGGTACACTAGACCAGTAGATAAACTTGCAAGTACTGAATTCACCTTTACACGATTCCTTGTACCTGAACTAATGAACTTCAAAGGCTGGGCAGTGTTTATGGATTGCGACATGTTGCTTACTACAGACATTGCAGAACTATTTGCACAAGCGGATGACAAGTATGCAGTCATGTGTGTACAACACGATTACACGCCTAAAGAAGG
>JALRIY010000504.1 GCA_023255285.1 Algoriphagus sp. | reverse complement strand
ATTAAATTGGACGAAGGACTGGTAAAAACCATTGACTATTTCCGTAATATCGTGTAAAATATATACATATTAACTAGGAGATGTTATGGTGTTAAATTTCAGCGGTACTAGCAACGATAGCGAAACACAGTACAAAATGATTGCCGATTTGCTAAGAACTGGTGTGTTCGAAGTAGAGTTTACCAAACTGGACGGTGAAGTACGTGTTATGCCCTGTACACTGAATGAAGACCTTGTGCCCAAAGCACCTGAGCCAGTTCACATTACCAACACAGACAATCCCATTGACTTTCCTAAACCCAAAAAAGAAAAGCGGCATGATCCAGAAACTATGAGTGTTTGGTGTACTGACAAACAGTCGTGGCGTAGTTTCAAAACTATGCGAGTGATTTCTATTAAGGCAAAAAATGACTGAACAAACTCGTTGGACAGTGACCGTTGAACAGGATCCAGAAACTGGCGAATTGATGTTGCCATTTCCTCCGGACATGCTGGCGCAAGTCGGTTGGGATATTGG
>JALRIY010000503.1 GCA_023255285.1 Algoriphagus sp. | reverse complement strand
AAAGATTCACCCGCGCACCAAACAACAACGAAAGATGAGTTTTCAGCTATTACCATGCAAAACATCTCTATTACTTGTCGATGTGATAATTCTAGTTTACTTAAGCAAAATTCTTTTATCACATCATGCTGCGGCGTACAGCATGCAGAGTTGGAGCGCTACATTTCACGTATTATGTATTGTTTGGCTTGTAATTCGTGGATTATTTTGGCTTTTAACATTAACTTCTGATAACAAATGGGGGCAATTAATATTTCATTTACTATTTTGGTTGCCTAACTCGTTCGAATTTGGAGCATTTGCATGCTTACCATTATTTTACATTCAACTTATGTATTCAAATAAGTCACGTTATTCTTCATACATGAAACCAATTTACGTGATAGTTGTTAGTATATTATGCATATTACAAATAGCCTGGGCTATATTCGCAGGTTTATCACCATGTGCAAATTTAGGTCAAAATTTAGGTGCTGTAGCTAGCAATTATAACAACAATATTGATACTGTACATAATG
>JALRIY010000502.1 GCA_023255285.1 Algoriphagus sp. | reverse complement strand
CACCTGGGCACAAACGGGGGGCATCAACTTCCAGGGGTTGGCACGAAATGCTTCAGGAGAAGTACTGGTCAACCAAAAAATCACACTTCGCTTCTCGGTGCTTATGAATTCCGACACGGGCACCACCGAGTACCAGGAATCCAAGGAAGCCACCACCAATGCGCAAGGGATGTTTTCTTTGGTGATTGGTGAAGGCAGCATCTTGACCAAGACGGGTAATTTTTCGGACATCAACTGGAAAGTCAGCCCCAAGTTTTTGAAAGTGGAGATGGACCCAAGTGCGGGTACCAACTTTACACTGATGGGAACATCCAAGTTGCAGGCGGTGCCCTTTGCTTACTATGCCAATGGGGTGGATGCGGAAAATGTGCAAGGTATATTGCCTGAGGCAAAAGGAGGAACAGGTGTTGCTTCCATCTCGGCACTGAAAGGAGCGCTACAATTGGATCAGGTAAATAATACAGCCGATGTCGATAAACCTTTGAGTACGGCTAGCCAAACTGCCCTAGCCACCAAGGTG
>JALRIY010000501.1:276-523 GCA_023255285.1 Algoriphagus sp. | reverse complement strand
AGCGTATTTTAGGTCGTGTATCCGTACACGATGTATATGATTTGGCTACAGATGAATTTATCGTGGCTGCCGGAGTTGAGATATATGACGAAATTGCCAAGCGTATTGACGAATCTTCTATTGAAGAAGTAGAAATCCGCTCGGTATTGACTTGTGAAACTCGCCGAGGGGTGTGTGCGAAATGCTACGGCCGTAACCTAGCTACTGGTAATATGGTACAAGCAGGAGAGGCAGTAGGTGTAATAGC
>JALRIY010000501.1:0-266 GCA_023255285.1 Algoriphagus sp. | reverse complement strand
ACGCTTCGAACTTTCCACGTAGGGGGCACTGCTTCCAACATGGCGGTAGATGCCAGCATCAATGCAAAGTTTGATGGGGTCGTTGAATTCGAAGAGGAATTGAGGTATTTACAGACCACCAACAGAGACGGGGAATCGGTAACAATGGTCATGGGTCGTTCTGGTGAAATTAAAATCAATGAAGCGAAGTCTGGTAAAACCTTGGTTTCCAACCACGTGCCTTATGGAGCTATTTTGAATGTGAAAAACGGTCAAAAAATTACCAA
>JALRIY010000500.1 GCA_023255285.1 Algoriphagus sp. | reverse complement strand
GTTACATGACTTGAAGGCGGACAACTTTCCGGGAAATAGCCGCGTTTAAATTCATCTACATATACAGAACCTACACTACATTGTACGTCTTTGGCATATTTTAAATTCAATACACTAAAAGGGGTTTCTAGTAAGTGACAACCCATATCTCCTAATGCCCCTGTTCCATAATCCCACCAACCTCTCCAATTGAAGGGAACTAATTTGTCTACATAATTCTTGTATGGAGCTGTCCCTAACCATAAGTCCCAATCCAATTCTTTTGGAACTTCAGGCTTAGCTGTAGACCAAGGAATACCTTGTGGCCAAACCGGACGATCCGTCCAAGCATAGATTGTATGAACATCTCCAATTAGACCTGCTTCATACCATTCTTTCATAGTTCGAGAAGCATCATTAGAAGAACCTTGATTCCCCATTTGGGTAACCACTTTGTATTTTTTAGCTGCTTCTGTTAGTATTCTGGCTTCATAAATATCATGAGCCATTGGTTTTTGTACATAAACGTGTTTTCCTAATTGCATT
>JALRIY010000004.1 GCA_023255285.1 Algoriphagus sp. | reverse complement strand
ATTTTTCCGGACTCACCGATTTTAGCTTTGATTTCAAGCGTAGTTTCAACAAGTTTTGCAGCAATATTTTCTGCTTCAGTTTTAATTTTTTCAGCTTTGTGTGCCGCTTGCTTGATGTTTTCAGCTAGGATTTTCTTATTTGACCCTGTAGCAAGTACAGCAAATCCTTGAGGAATAAGGTAGTTTCTACCGTATCCTGGCTTTACACTTACCAAGTCATTTTTATATCCAAGACCTTTGATATCTGTTTTTAGAATGATTTCCATTTGTAATGATCTTTATTGATTGAACGATACACCGTGGGCCTATTTCAAACCGTCGGTTACGAATGGCAACAAAGCCAAATGTCTTGCCTTTTTAATCGCTTGTGCTACTTTGCGCTGGTATTTCGCAGAGTTACCGGAAAGTCTTCTAGGAAGAATTTTTCCTTGCTCATTTACAAATTTCAAAAGGAAGTTAGGATCTTTGTAGTCGATATACTTGATACCGTGCTTCTTAAATCGGCAATACTTCTTTCTGATTTCGCCTCTGTTGATTGGTTCGTTTACTAGTGTCATTGGGCTTGTTCCTCCTTAGCTTCCGCTTTTTTGTTAAATTCTCCTTTTCTTCTTCTTTCGGCGTACACGATAGCGTGCTTGTCTAATACAGTAGTTAGGAATCGCATTACTTTCTCATCTCGTCTGATTTCAACTTCAAACTTTTTGATCAGCGTTGGATCAGCCTTAAACTCTACCAATGCATAAAAACCTGTGGTTTTCTTCTCAATGGGATATGCCATCTTTTTGAGACCCCAGTTTTCCACATTGATAACATCTGCCCCCTCTTCTTTTAACAAGTTCACAAACTTGTCGACAGTATCCTTCATCTGAACATCAGACAAAACGGGAGTTAAAATGAATACCGTCTCGTAACTTCTTTGGAACATTTTTAAATGTGTTTGTTGGAATTTAAATAAATAGACCGCAAAAGTAGTAGAAATCAGCCTTTCTTCCAAATAATTGTCTAAATTCTAGCGGGATATATTAAAAATAAGTGAATGAATCAGGTCTTGATTTAGTCTACCTGAAAAGTACTACTCCCAAGTTCTTCCTGATCAAGGAGTACCTTTACTTCATAGACTCCAGATGCAAAAGAAGTTCCTTTTTCAAATAAGAAAACCAAAGATTGTTCATTTGCATCGAACCAAAACTCTTGTTTGGTGGTAAAAAACTCATTTTGACCTTTCCAAGTGAAAGTTCCTGAGCCTTTTGAAAGGTCAAAAAGCGGCAATCCATTGGGCCCGATTACTTGAAGGTAAGCAGTGCGGCTCCCTTTTTCTGCAAGGGTATTTTCTGAGAGTTTCGCGATTACTTGAATTCCTTTTAGTTGTTTCTTTTTAAAAGGCTTGTCTCCTGATAATTCTTTACCTCGTGCATTAAGCCCAGAAAGGCGAATAGCCAGGAGCTTTAATTTTGAAGCTTGCGCTACCCTATTGGCTAATTCCTTTTTTTGAAGCTGGATAGTTTCCACTTCTTTCTCCATTTCTGTTTGCGTGCTTTTTAACGCCTCGTTTTCGGTAGAAAGGGCTTTAAACCGTTCCTGGAGTAAACTGATTTCCTCATCTTTTTGAACGAGGAGGGAGGAAAGGTCATTGATTCGTTGATTTAGGTCAGTAATTTCTCGTGAACTTCGCTGTACATTAGATTTTCTCTCTTGAATTAATTGATCTTGGAGAAAGCGTAGTTCGGTGACATTGGCCCCAAGTTTCTCCAATTCCTGAATTCGAAGTCGCAGCTGAACTTCTACAGAATCCAGTCGATCACTTAATGCATTATTTTCTGCGGTTAGCTCTGATATTTGCTCTGTTTGTTGGGATTTATCCAAGTAGTCTAAGAACAATTTCGCCCCACTGATGATTACTAAAAGAACCAAAACCACTAGAATTAGGTTTTTTACTTGTTCGCTTTTTGGTTTGGTTTGGGTTTTTTCAGATGGGTCCACGGGATACAGAAAGTTTGTAGTTTGTTTTCCAACTAGGAATTCTGCAAATCAATTTGCTTCCACATTGGCTCAAAACTGCTCTCCGTATCTTTATCAATATCTTTGCCAATTCTTACCAAGTAGGAATAAAGTTTGTTTCTGAGCCAATCCATAAAATGCCGGTCCGGGGTATAAAAAGCTTACAACCTACTAATTTGGATCAATAAGCTAATTTCAAATTGGTTTTGGGACCGGGATAGGATAAAAAAGCAACCCCGAAATCAAAAAAATCAAGAGTAAGTCGGATACGGGTAGCTGATTGGAGTGATTTCCAACAAGTTTCCATCTCCTGGCTAGTGTGGATTCCCTGAAAGAAAAGGATTCCATGAGGCTGAACTCGTGTTAAAAGGTAGGCGAGTACATCTCCCAATACCGGTTTTGGAAATAGAGAATGAATGAGTACAAAATCAAGTAGCTCATCGGGAGGAATTGGATTCGAAAACTCATTTTTTTGCAGAATAAGCTCCGTTTCAGAAAGGAGATGAAATTTCCCTTTGGTAATATGCTCCAATTGTTTCCTTGACTTTTGATTGCCAAATCCTAATTCCCCTACTTGATTTGCGGGTGTTAATTGGCAAAAATAAGGGATCAGTACGTTCATCTTTTTCTTCTTATCCGAAAGACTTTCTTTTTTTATTAGGTCAAGAGCACCTTGGTAAACAGAAAAAATGTAGGGGGACTGCAGGCTATACCTATCCATTTTGAGAAGCCAATGCTTTAGGTAGCTTTTGGCAGTAAAAAGTGAATTTATAGGCATTAATTTTGAAAAAGTGAGGAAATAAGCTGGAATTCTGGAATTACTACCTCCAAAAATTTACCGTTCATTAATTTTTCTAAGGTAAATGTCCCCTTCATTTTACCCATCCCTGATTTCAAATTGCATCCAGAAACATAGGCATGATATTCTCCTGGCTCCAAGATAGGTTGCTGTCCAACCACTCCTTCCCCTTCTACTATTTTACGGGTTTCGGTGGCATCAAAAATTTCCCAGCGCCTTCTCAAAAGTTGAACAGTATGCATACTTTTATTTTCTATGCGTACCTTGTAGGTAAATACATAATGGTGCTGCTGTGGATTTGAAAAATCCGGTTGATAGGTGGTTTCAACACTAACGTGAATTCCTTGTGTAATCGCAGAGACCATGTAAAATCTGATTCAGCTGCTAAGTTAGGATTTCTACTTCTCAAACCAACCCAAATTGTATGGATGTTGTCTTAGAACCTTCCTGGAAGAACGCATTAGCGCCTTTTTTTCAAAGCGAAACCTTTAGTGAATTGACCAAGTTTGTCCGGAAGGAGTACCAAACCCACCAAATTTTTCCGCCTGGCAAGCAGATTTTTTCTGCCTTTTGGCATTGTCCTTTGCCTTCGGTAAAGGTGGTGATTTTGGGACAAGACCCCTATCATGGAGAAGGTCAAGCCAATGGGCTTGCATTTTCGGTTACTCCTGGTATTCCTTTTCCTCCAAGTTTGCTTAATATTTTCAAAGAATTGAAGACTGATTTGGGAGTACCTCTCCCAGCCGATGGGGATTTGACCCGATGGGCAGCACAAGGTGTATTTTTATTGAATGCCACACTCACAGTACGTGCCAATGAAGCAGGATCCCATCAAAATCAGGGTTGGGAGCTCTTTACGGACGAAGTCATTCAAACCCTCAGTCGGGAGCGGGAGAAACTTGTTTTTGTGTTGTGGGGAGCATTTGCACATAAAAAAGAAGCCCTTATTGATTCCGATAAACATTGTATTTTGAAAGCACCCCATCCAAGCCCTCTGGCAGCGCATCGAGGATTTTGGGGCAGCAAGCATTTCTCCAAGGCCAATGATTACCTGATATCGACTGGTCAAACTCCAATTTCCTGGTAAAAAAATAGCCCCACAAAATTGCGGGGCTTTAAGTTTAGGAGATTCCTTTGAAGAATCTGTTCCAGCGAATTTTTGAAAACATGGACTCAAATTTATCCAGTGACAACCAAAGGAACCAGGCTTTGCCCACTACATGGTCTTCAGGTACAAAACCCCAGTAGCGAGAATCGAGGGAATCATGCCTATTGTCTCCCATCATGAAGTAATAATTTTGCTGGAAAGTGTAGCGTTCTACCTTCTCTCCATCGATGAATAAGGATCCGTCTTTTACTACTACCTGTTCATGCCCTTCGTATTTTTCAATGGTAAATGCATATTTCAAAACATTTTCAGGGGTCATTTCAATAGTTTGATTTTCTCCAGGTACAAGTAGAGGCCCGTAATTGTCTCGATTCCAATTTAGTTGGGTATCGTTCGGAAAAATCCCTGACTCTCCTTTTCCTTTGGGCTGCAAGGATTTTTTAACAGAAGTGATTACAGGAGAGGATTTTAGTTTTTCAAGATTTGTTGCCGTGGTCCAGATCAGGTAACGGCTGCCATCAGGAGCCGCATAGAAACTCTCCTGATTAATTCCATAGTCTTTCAAGAAGTCTACAGTAAGGCTTCTGTTGGTTGTGATTTCGTAGGAATATTGCATCTCTTCTGGCTTAGGAGATGCCTCTTTGTTGATGAATAACTCCCCTTCGCGAACTTCTATTTCGTCTCCAGGAATAGCAACTGCACGTTTAATGTAATTGGTTTTGAGATCATTTGGGTATTCAAACTCTACTGGATAATTGAACACGACCACATCGTTGCGCTGCACTGTAGTAAATCCCGGTAGCCTAAAGTAGGGGAGTTGAATGGCATCTGTGTACGAAGGTATTTCTGTACCCCATATTTTTTGATGTGTCAAGGGAACTTGAAGTGGGGTTTTTGGAACCCGTGTTCCGTAATGCATTTTACTGACAAATAAGAAGTCCCCAACTAGTAGGGTTTTTTCCATTGAAGCGGTAGGAATTGTAAATGGCTCAAGTAGTAGCCATCTGATTAATGATGCAGCGACAATAGCAAACGCCAATGCATCAATCCACTCACGGAATGCAGATTTTTTTGGTTTAGTTTTACTCATGGTTAGCTCGTGACTTAAAAAGATAAGTAATCGTTCATCGAAAGTACTCCTTTTTTCCCCAAAATCCATTCGGCAACCTGAATTGCCCCCAGCGCGAATCCCTGTCTGCTATGTGCAGTGTGAACAATTTCTAGCGTATCAATTTCGGATCTAAATCGAACAAAATGTGTACCAGGAGCGGGGTCTATTCGTTTGGAAGTAATGGGTAGGGAAGTAGCGGGTACCGGTAGGTCTCCTTGTAATTCCCAGTTTTTCAACTGCCGTAGATGCTTAAGAATCCCTTCGGCAAGCGTGATTGCAGTACCTGAAGGAGCATCTTTTTTTTCCGTATGGTGAATTTCTTCAATTTCAGTTTGGTAGCCTTGCGTCTCTTGCATTAGTTGAGCAAGAAATTCATTCACTTTGAAAAACACGTTTACTCCGATGCTAAAATTGGAGGCATAAAAAAAAGTTCCATTTTTATGATGGGTTAATTCTTCAATTTCTTTCAAATTTGAAAGCCAGCCCGTAGTGCCTGAAAGGACAGGGATTTGGTGGTGAATAGCCCATTTGATATTGTCTACTGCTGCTTCAGGTTGACTGAATTCAATGGCAACATCGACGGTTTTTGGATCAATCAAATCGCGTTCCTCTTGATTTTCCAGGTTGATTTTTCCAACAATTTGGTGTCCTCTGGCTTCAGCTAATTCTCCAATTAACTTGCCCATTTTGCCATATCCTAAGAGTACAATATTCATTATTTGAAGCGTATTTTGAGTGATAATCCTAAGGAATTTGAGGCAGAAACTGTACCAAGATGAGGGGCCACTTGCAAGGCCAAATCCTCCGAAATGTCAAAGCCTGAAAGGTGAGCATCTACATTGGCATCCACCAGATTGAGGGCATAGATACCCAGGAGTAAGAGTAGGGTTAAATCTCTATTTTGTCTCCAGTAATCCACATTTCTAACCAAAGAAGCACGATTTAAGGAAGGGAATTGGTTAGGTTCTCCTTTATCCAAAGCAAACAGCGCCTCTCTAAAGTTTACATACCGACGGTTGTTGTATTGAACAAAATAGAGATCTGTTACTATCCCTGCGTACAAAATTGGTACTTTCCATGTTTTTCCATTGTATACTTGCCCTGCTCCCGGAATTAGGGCAGAAAGCAGGGTTGCCTTTTTGGGGTCTTTCGGAAGTAGAGGGTTTTGGTCTTCAGTTACCCTTTGTTTTTCGGAACTTTTGGCAGTAGAATCAGTTTGTCCAAGAGCTGTTGTTGTACCATTTCCTATACAACAAGCGCCAAGCAAAAAGACCCAAAAAAAGGTCTTGGTCAGCGTCGAATAACAAGGATTGGCACCCACGATTAAATGATATCTAAGATTTCTAGGATACGGTTGAGATCGGTGGCAGAGGAAAAAGGGATTTTGATTTCTCCCTTGTTTTTTGGGTCGGTTTTTAAAACGACTTTCGTTCCAAAATGGGAAGCAAGCTGCTGTTGGAGTTTCGATAATTCATACTTGCGCACCGGACTCATACTTGGAATAGAGGTCTCCTTTTCGCCTTTTCCTTGATTCAGCGCTTTCACCAATTCTTCTACCTTTCGAACACTTAGTTCCTCCGTAGTGATCCGATTAAATAGGGCTAGTTGTTTTTCAATAGCTTCAATATTTATCAGAGCTCGAGCATGGCCCATTGAAATTTTTTGTTCACGTATCGCATCTTGAATGCTAGGAGGCAGCTTGAGTAAACGCAGGTAATTGTTAACGGTAGTTCTATTTTTTCCAACTCGGTCCCCTAATTCCTCTTGTTTGAGGTTGCATTCTACAAGCAATCTCTGGTAGGATTGCGCAATTTCAAGTGCATTTAAATTCTCTCGCTGTATATTTTCGATCAAGGCCATTTCCAACATTTGTTGATCAGTTGCCGTGCGAACAAAGGCAGGGATTTGGGTGAGTCCCGCTAGTTTGGAAGCTTGAAATCTTCGTTCCCCAGAA
Source organism: Algoriphagus sp. (assembly GCA_023255285.1). GTDB lineage: Bacteria > Bacteroidota > Bacteroidia > Cytophagales > Cyclobacteriaceae > Algoriphagus. The sequence goes on along the minus strand of JALRIY010000004.1, from coordinate 20,693 downwards.
ATGAGTTGGTATTCGTTTGCATCTAACTTCCGAACGGTAATTGGTTGGATGATTCCTTGTACTCGTATAGATTCCGAAAGTTCTTGGAGTGCTTCCTTATCAAAATGGATTCTGGGTTGGTAGGGGTTTACTTGTATGTCGGAAAGTTGAATTTCAAAGATTCCTGATTTTGGTCCGTCCAGTAAATTATCTTTCCCCTTTCCTTTTGCAGGGCTATCCTCTAAAAGTGCGCCTAAGCCTCTTCCTAATGCATTTTTCCGGGGTGATTTTGAATCTGACATGATTAGTTCGTTGCTTTTTGAAGTCCATTTCGTTGTACAATTTCGCCAGCCAGATTGAGGTAGGCAATTGCTCCTTTACCATCGGCATCAAAAGAGATTGCAGGAAGTCCAAAACTCGGGGATTCAGATAATCGAACATTCCGAGGAATGATTGTGTCAAATACCATGTTTTTGAAATGGATTCGAACTTCCTCTACTACTTGGTTGGAAAGGCGTAGGCGTACATCGTACATGGTCAAAAGAATCCCTTCAATTCCAAGATCAGGATTTAATCGAGTTTGAATTATTTTAATTGTATTTAATAACTTACCAAGACCTTCCAAAGCGAAATACTCACATTGCACGGGTATAATCACTGAATTGGCGGCGGTCAGTGCATTGATTGTGATCAGTCCAAGGGAGGGAGAACAGTCGATTATAATAAAATCGTACTGGTCTTTTACAACAGAAATGACTTCTTTCATTTTCTCCTCACGATTGTCCATGTTGATCATTTCAACTTCTGCACCGACTAAATCAATGTGGGAGGGTACTAAAAATAAATGTTCTAATTGGGTGGGAATAACAATTGATTCAATTTCGATGCCATCAATCATACATTCGTAAATACTGGCTTCCACTAACTTTGGATCTTGCCCCAAGCCAGAAGTTGTGTTTGCCTGTGGGTCGGCATCGATCACAAGGGTTTTAAACTCCAACACAGCAAGACTTGCAGCCAAATTCATGGCCGTAGTCGTTTTTCCAACCCCACCTTTTTGATTCGCAACAGCAATAATTTTTCCCATGGTGTGAATTACCAGAATTTAGAAATCAATATTAAGCAAATTCGAGTCCATTTTTGGCAGGAACTCACTTTTTTTGGGAATAGTTCTGTTAAAAAATGATAAGCTTTCCTTTTTGAACCCGAAAAGGATCTGTAAAAAGTACTGAATTAGGGGAAACAAAAATGGAGCCTCCTACAGCTCCATTTTTTTATTTCTTTTTGTTTGCATCTGCAGCTTTCATTGCGTCTTCCAGTCGTTGTTGAAACTTAGATTTCTTTTTGTCCACATTTTTCAATTTGTTTTCCTCTACTTTTTGACGAATTTTTGAATCATCCACAAAAAGTTTGATCAATGCTTGCTGTCCAAAAGTGAAAATGTTTGAGACAAAATAATAGAAGCTAAGTCCTGCTGGATAAGAGTTTAGCACAAACATAAACATAACAGGCATTACGTAGCCAAGGTTTTTCATCGGTCCAGTAGCCGTGGTCAACTGATTGTTGAAATGAGCATAAAGCACCTGTGAAATTGTCATCAGGAGTGTAAATAAACTCACATGTGCTCCATAAAATGGAATGGTAAACGGGAGTTTGATAAACTCATCATAAGTAGATAAATCTTCTGCCCAAAGAAAGGATTCTTGTCGAAGTTCTATTGCATTGGGGAAGAAAAAGAACATAGCAAACAAGAAAGGCATTTGTAGCACAAGTGGCAAGCATCCAGATATTGGACTCACCCCAAGTTGGGAAAAGAGCTTCATCTGCTCCTGCTGCATCTTGGTGGCATCATCTCCGTATTTCTCCTTTAACTCGTCAATCTCTGGTTTGATCACCCGCATTTTCGCCATACCTATATAAGACTTATAAGTCAATGGGGATAAGGCGAGTTTGATCAGCAAAACAATCAGGATAATGATAATTCCGTAACTATTGAAGTACTTTTCTAGGAATTCAAATAGGTGAACTACAATGTATTTGTTAACCCAGCTTACAAAAAAGTAACCCATATCCACATTTTCCTCAAACCCAGGGGTAATTGCTTTCAGGGTTTTGTATTGATCAGGCCCAAAATAATGAGTCAGCTTTGCTTGACCATTTTGAAGCGGTAAGAAAAGACGCGCACTCATGGCACGAACGATTGAAGAATCTGAAGGGGTGCTCTGTGTCAAAGCAACCTCTTGAAAAACTGAATCTGCAATGATTCCGGCGGTAAAAAACCGCTGTGAAAATCCAATCCATTTGACTGGTTGATCCACCTTTACTTCTTCTGGATCATCGCTCAGTCCCAAATTATCGTAGCTTCCTTCCGCGAGGTAATAATTGACTTGTGTTTTCCTTCTAGATTCTGCCAAATCTTTTTCCTGGGCTTTAATTTGATTTTCCCAATCAATTCGAATGGATTTGGCGGTGATAATCCCTTGAAGTCCTTGAATTTCAAAGCTTCTTTCTAAGGTATACTGACCTTCTGAAAGCGTGTATTTTTGAATTAATTCACCAGATGCACTGCTTGTACGTAAAGTCAATATTTGTTGTGAGACACCTTCGATTATTTCAGAACTCAGCTGAGGGGAAAAATAGAATTCATTCAAATCCACTTTTCCAAGTCGAGTGTCTAAGGAATAATTTAGAGAAGAATGGCTACTATCTAATAGAAATAGTGGTTCATTCTGCCAACTAAAGTACTTTTTAAGTAGCACTTCTTTAATTACTCCTCCTTTGGTAGAAACAGTAATTTTAACGACCTCATTTTCTAAAGTAAGATTTTGCTCTTCTCCAAGCGTCCAAGAAGCAAGCTCCCCAAATTGAAGTTGTCGCTGCGCATCTAGAAGGCTATCGGGTAATAGAACAGCGGTATTGGGTTGAGGCGTGGTTTGGGTTGCCTCAATTGTGGGTTCGGTAGATTCTACAGGTGGGATTTCTGGGTTACTCGCAAAAAACAAGGAGTAGGTTAGAATTACTGCTGCAAAAAGGATCAAACCTGTTGCTTGATTTTTATCCATGGTAGTTAAGAAAGACTAGAGCTAAACTCTAGTTTATTTGTTATTTTTTTTAAGTAGTGCTGCTTGGATGAACTTTACAAATAAGGGTTGTGGTTTTAATACGGTACTTTTGTATTCAGGGTGAAATTGTACTCCAACAAACCAAGGGTGGTTTTTGAGTTCAATAATTTCAACCAAACCGGTTTTCGGGTTTTTTCCAGTCGCCATCATGCCTTTGGATTCAATTTGCTCTAGGTAGGAGTTATTAAATTCGTAGCGATGTCTGTGTCGCTCCTGAATTTTGGTTTTTCCGTAGGCCAATGCAGCTTTACTTCCTTTTTTGAGATCACAAGCATACGAACCGAGACGCATAGTTCCGCCCATTTGGTCAATTTTCTTTTGTTCCTCCATGAGGGCAATCACTGGATTTGGTGTTTCTGGATCCATTTCGGTTGAATTTGCCAGATCCATTCCAAGAACATTCCTAGCAAATTCAATGACTGCAACCTGCATTCCTAGGCAAATACCAAAAAATGGAATGTTGTTTTCTCGAGCATAGGTTACTGTAGCAATTTTACCTTCAAATCCCCGTTCCCCAAATCCAGGGGCAACTAAAATACCATCTAAATTCTTTAACTTGGTTTTATAATTGTCTTTTGTAATCTCTTCAGAAGAAAGTAAAACTAGCTTTACCTTGCATTCTGAGGCAGCACTTGCATGGATAAATGACTCTATGATGGATTTATAAGCATCGGGAAGGGACACATATTTACCTACAAGTCCGATGGTTACCTCTGCCGTTGGATTTTTCAAACGTCCTAAAAAGTCCTTCCAATCATCCAAATCCAATTTGGATTTGGATTTAAGATTGAGTTTGGAAAGTACCCGCTCATCCAGCTTTTCTTTTTTCATCAAAAGTGGGACATCGTAAATCGATTCCGCATCCATGGCTTCAATGACACTATCCAATTGCACGTTGCAAAAAAGAGCAAGTTTCCGTTTTACATCTGAGGGGAGGGGGTGCTCGGTACGACAAACTAAAATATCTGGCTGTATACCTGCTTCCAAAAGCTGCTTAACTGAATGTTGAGTAGGTTTTGTCTTGAGTTCCTTAGCTGCTCTGAGGTAAGGGATTAAGGTTAGGTGAACGACCAAAAAATTACCAGGCCCAAGATCCCATCTCGCTTGGCGTACTGCTTCAATAAAAGGTAAGGATTCGATATCTCCTACGCAGCCTCCAATTTCAGTGATGACTACATCGTATTTTCCATCTTGTCCCAACTTGTAAAAATTGTTTTTTATTTCGTCGGTGATGTGAGGAATCACTTGCACTGTTTTTCCAAGAAATTCACCTTTCCGTTCTTTCGTGATGACGTTGTTGTAAATTCTTCCTGTAGTGATATTGTTACTTTGGGAAGTTTCTACATTCAAAAACCGCTCGTAATGGCCTAAGTCCAGATCAGTTTCTGCGCCATCCTCCGTTACGTAACATTCCCCATGTTCATAAGGATTGAGTGTACCTGGATCAATATTTAGGTAGGGATCAAATTTTTGAATGGTAACGCTAAGGCCCCTGGATTGAAGTAATTTGCCTAAAGAGGCGGCAATTATGCCTTTTCCAAGGGAAGAAGTAACTCCTCCAGTGATAAAAATGTATTTCGTTTGTGCGGCCATAAGAAGTGGTGGAGGGGTTGAAATAAGCTGAATTCTTATGGGATATAAAGGTAGAGAATTTTTGTGAATTAGTCTTAAAAACAGAATTGGAATTTTGCAAAAAGAACTGGGGTACAGGATTTAGAAGCAAAGACTAAAAGGAGTAGGAGTTGGTTAAATGCAAAAACGAACGTTAATCTTATGATAATAGATGTATATCATCCCTAATTAGGAAGTACTACGGATACTAGCTACTAGACGACAGACCCTAGTTTAGAGAGAGCCCATCATTCACCTAGGTAAACTTCAAAGGCTTTTCTTTTGCTACCAGAAAAAAGTGGATAACTACATTCTTCTAAATTAACCGACTCATTTGTGTTTTTTTAATTCTTAAATTGTATAATAAAATGATTTTCAGGGAATTGATTTGGATTGGGGTTCAACTACTTAGTACTACTTTATTTGCATTGTTCTTTTTAAGAATGGGATTCTGGTATTTTGCTTGATTTTTAAGGTGATTCTACCTGGTTTATTTCTAACGAAGGTGCTTTAATAAAATTACTAAATATATTACTTTAGTTAGATTAGTGATTTGTATAATTATCTACTTTGTACTTTGTGAAGAAAAATACCTAATAAATTGTATTCGGCCTATTTTTAGCGAATTATCTCGATTTCCCTAGGTAGTAACTGGCCTATTTCTAACTTCTGAATGCTTTAACTAATACTTTTTTCAGTGGTAAATAAAATTATCCGATTCTTCAATAACCTCTGAAAATAAGAAAGGATATACGAGCATTTATCTACTTAATTTGAAAGAAATAAAACAAATGCTGTGATTTCTTATTTTATGTTAAAATATTGTTAATAAATTTTGGATGATATGATAGTATATAATATATTGCAAGGCATTTTTAAACTCAATAAAACAAACAAAAAAACATGAGAGAACTAATTAAAGAGTCTATCGTAGATTTGAAAAAATCCGATGGGTTTGTGTATGTAACTGCCGAAGGAAAAAAGATTGATTTGCATGAAGCTGCTTCAAGAGGTATTGCTGTAACACCTGTAAACCCTAAGGCAGGAGTAATTAAAAAATTAGAGGCTGCAGGGTTATTTTTAACAGATAGTAAATTCCTAGCCGATTTAAATGAATTAATTGCTTCTTTGAATGGAACAGCAGTCAACAAGTCTGAAGGAAAAAGAAGATCTTTTTCAGATGTTGAAAAATCAAAAATCTTGGAAGAATGGAAAAAAGTAGAAGCGGCAGGAAAGAAAAAGGCTGCTTTTGCGCGCGAAATTGGCGTGGGTTACCAAACTTTCATTAACTGGTTGCGCGGATAATTGGAATTTATTTTCCAATCTCAACAAAAAAGACGGTTTTTAAGCCGTCTTTTTTGTTTCCTATCTGAGATCAGTTACTAATGGAGTTCTATTTCTTCAGGATATCCTCCGGATTAGGCCCTAAAAAATGCTTCACTAGCCAGATAAACTCCTTATTTTTACAGCATGTTAGATTACACCGCCTTACTTTCACTGATTAAACAAAATGGTAAAGTGTGCCTCAAAGAGGGGAGTGGAAAAACGTTTTGCTTGCATAGAGGTACGGCTGCTGAATCTTTAATTTTTGAAAATGGAGTCTATCTCTTATTTGATTTATTTCAAATTCGAACTATAACAGTCCCGTTTTCAGAGGTGTCCCTAGATATTGTAGAGTTTGCATCCAAACCAACCATTTATCAAAGCCCTGCAAACCCACTTTTACCTACGGGTGCAGTGGTCCAGGGGAAGGTTCGGTTTTCTTTAATCCGCGAGCCTAATTGGAATAAACTTTTGTATCAAATTGCCCATCCTGTCCTATTTACAGAGGAGAAAGAATTGGAAGCTGAGGTACAGACTAACCTCCATTTCCCTCTTTTTCATACTGGGACAAAGGAATTATTTCTGGGGCCTGAGGGAGAAGTAAAAATCAGTAAAGGATGAATTTGAAAGAAAAGTTAGCCACCTTTCCTATTTTTGCTCGTGTTGCTCAGGTAGCTGCGAAAGCAGGTGTGGAAACCTATGTAGTGGGGGGCTTTGTACGGGACTTGATTTTGGATCGACCCAGCAAAGACATTGACTTTACCTGTGTGGGATCTGGGATTGACCTAGCTCAGGAGGTGGCTAAGACCTTTGAATTTCATGTTCCCCTATCGATTTTTAAAAATTTTGGAACGGCTATGCTTAAGCTGGACGACTGGGAGCTGGAATTTGTCGGTGCAAGGAAAGAATCGTATCGGCAAGATTCCCGTAAACCAGTAGTTGAAGATGGTACACTTCAAGAAGATTTGGAGCGTAGGGATTTCACGATCAACGCAATGGCCATCTCTCTTAATCCAGAAAATTTTGGGGAATTGATGGATCCCTTTGATGGGTTAAAGGACATCAAAGCTAAGCGAATCAAAACCCCTCTTGAGCCTGGAATTACCTTTTCGGATGATCCGCTACGCATGATGCGTGGAGTGCGTTTTGCAGCGCAATTGGATTTTGATATTGAGTCAGAGACTTTTTTTGCATTAACTACCCATGCTCATCGACTTCAAATCATCTCTGCAGAACGAATCATTGACGAGCTCAATAAAATAATTTTGACGGCTAAGCCATCATATGGGTTTAAATTACTCTTTGCCTCCAAACTTTTGCATGAGTTTTTTCCTGAGATGGTGGAACTTCAAGGGGTGGATTCTGTGGATGACAAATCACATAAAGATAATTTTTACCATACACTTCAGGTGCTGGACAATCTTTGCCTGGCTACGGATCACCTTTGGTTACGATGGGCAGCTATCCTTCATGATATTGCAAAGCCAGCGACGAAGCGTTTCCATCCGAAGGTAGGCTGGACTTTTCATGGACATGAGGACAAGGGAGCAAGAATGACCCCTAACATTTTTAAGCGCCTAAAACTGCCGATGGATGAACGTATGAAATATGTACAAAAGTTAGTTCGTCTACACCTTCGGCCGATTGCATTGGTAAAAGATGAAGTGACGGACTCTGCATTGCGGAGATTGCTTTTTGATGCTGGGGATGACATCGAAGACTTGATGGCTTTGTGCCGTGCAGATATTACTTCCAAAAACAATAAGAAGGTTCGGAAATACTTGGAAAACTTTGATCGAGTGGAGCTGAAGCTAAAACAAGTAGAAGAAAAAGATCAGGTTCGTAATTTTCAGCCTCCAATTAGTGGAGAGGAAATTATGGAAACTTTTGGAATTTCTCCATCAAAACTAATTGGAGAACTAAAAGAAGAAATCAAAGAAGCTATATTGGAGGGCCGAATTCGTAATAACCCAGATGAGGCACGAAGATTAATGTTTGAAATTGCTCGAGAAAAAGGACTTTACCCCATTCAAAAACCTTAACTATTCAACTAATTATGTTAAAAATTTTCGCTTTCGCCACCGTATTCCTCCTAAGCCTAGGTGCTGGCCTGGCACAAACTGCTACCGATTCCATTCCAAAGTTTGATCCCAAAGTAAAAAGCGCGCTCAATATGGTGGACCAGATGGCCTACCAGGCAGCGCTTCGCTACAACGATTTGGAAGTTGCAAAGGATAAACTCTACAGCTTGATAGTCCGAAACCCAGAGGATCTTCGCTTCATGGAAGCTTTAGGTAGTCTGTATTTTGAATCAGCACAATATGCTTCTTCCGCCTTAGTAGCAATGGATATTTTGAAAATCAATGATAAAAATGTTGGTGCTTTGGAGATTGCCTCCTACGCTTTGGAGCAATTGGGGGCATTTGATCGAGCACTACCCTATTACGAGAGTTTACATTTGTTGACTGGGGATAACTTCAGCTTGTATAAATCTGCCTACCTACAATATTCCATGAAGCGTTATGCTGAGGCTTTGAATTCATTGACGATGCTGATGAAAGTTGCAAAGACAGATGAAAAAATTGGTTTTGCTATTTCAGAGTCAGAAACACAGCAGGTGGACATGAAGGCGGCAGCCTTAAATTTGAAAGGGCTGGTATTTTTGGATCAAAACTCAAAATCAGAAGCCAAGGCTGCTTTTAATGAGGCGCTAACACTAGAGCCTACCTTCAATCAAGCGAAAGAAAATCTATTGAAAACTAACTAATCGGGAATTTTCAATACAAAAAAAAGCCAACGCATTCCTGTGTTGGCTTTTTTTGTATTCCTTTTTCCGGAAGCAATTCTTTCAAAGATTAAACAAGATATTTGGCTAATTGGATTGGTGTGTTGGTTATTGATTAGGGACTGATTCAATAAGGATTCCAGATCTCAATTTCGCGTCAAGTGAACTGCCAATTTCTTGGCGATTCAATTGTTGGAATTTATTTCCTGGAGGTATTCCAGTAATTTGTTCAATCGCTTTGCGTAGTAATAATTCTTGGACATCACCAAATGGTTGAAGCCGCTCCACGCTTTCCTTTACTTCAATGTTTGGAATAAATCCTGTAGTGTAATCCGATTGGTCCAAGCTATTGAAACTCCTAGAGATGATAGGAAGAATTCCATAAGGATTTTCTGGATTTTCTTCATCCTCGAAGGGAACAGAGCCCACATTTTTCCCAGTGGTTTTGTCTCCAATCAAAAACACATCCATGTAGGGACGCAATCCATTGATGATTAATTCAGATGCAGAGGCAGTGCGCGTGGAAGTGAGTATGTAGACCCGATTGTTTTTTAGGACCTTTCCCAAATTCTCGATTTTTGCTTTGAATGGAGTTTGGACGTTTTTAAGGTTGTCAAACTGCATCAAAAAGGAATTGTATTTGGTTTTCGAAAAAATATTTAGATTACTTACTCCTGGCCCAACGAGGCTAGCAAGGTTGACTGCTGAAGACACATACCCTCCACCATTGTATCTGAAATCAAGTATCAAATGTTGGATTCCTTCCGCTTTGAATCCTGCAAAAATAGCGTCCATTTCCTGATCGTAGGCAGTGCTGTTGTTGCCCGAACCAGGGGCAAAAAAGTGGTATACTACATAACCAATTTTCTCTCCATTGATGGTATACACTGAGTCCAAGAAATTGGGATTTTCTGCGAGTTCAACTGGAATTAAGGATAGCTCCGGGCGAACGTCAAACCCATCACTTTCTGGATTGTAGCGTAAGGTGATCAAGGAATGTGGTTTATCAATTAATCCCAACTGCACCTTGTAGTTGTCTAGGTTAAGTTGGGTGCCGTTGATTTTGGTAATGTAATCCCCTCTCCGCATTCCACTTGTTGCGGCTGGGCTATTCTTTTTGATATAGGTAACTTCAGCAACCACGTTGGTATTGGAATTGCTTTCTCGGTATAGGGTAAACTCGTATCCAGCCTCCAAACTAATTCCACTAAGGGAGTTGATTAATTCTTTGTAGTCGGGATAAATTGCGGAAAAACGGTCTGTAGGTCTATTGAGAAGGGATTCAAAATAATCACTTGGATCCGAAGTTTCTGCAATAGGTGTTCCCATCTCCGGAAGCCAAAGGTATACTTCCTTCATTACCTTATAAATCCACTTGTTTATTGCGACGTCTGGATTTGGTTTTTCTTCAACTTTTGGGAGAGTTTCTTCCTCTTCTTTGCAACTGACTAGGGGGATAAAAATAAGGCTCCAAAGTAAAATTTTTCTAGAAAGGGTTCTCATGCATCCAATTGTTAGTAAGGTTCTAAACGTGAAATTGGAGTTAATTGTTGGGAAGAAAATATTGAATTAAAAAGAAGAACCGAAGGAGACTTCGTTTATGGTACTATCCAGTAATTTTCCTTTTTCACACTTTAGTACGCGATAGGGGTATTTTCGTAGCAATTCATGATTGTGTGTTGCCATTAAGATTGCAGTCCCTTTTTTATTGATGTCTTGAAATAATTTGAAAATACCATCTGCTACATCGGGATCTAGGTTGCCTGTAGGCTCATCAGCTAGAAGAATCGAAGGATTGTTAAGTAGCGCCCTAGCAATCACCACGCGTTGTTGTTCCCCCCCTGAAAGTTGGTGGGGCATTTTGGTAAGTGCGTCAAGTAGGCCTACTTGCAACAGTACGTCGGCTATTCGCTCTTTGATCAACACGGGATCTTTCCATCCTGTTGCCTTGAGTACAAAAGAAAGGTTGTCCTGGACAGAGCGATCGGTAAACAGTTGAAAGTCTTGAAAGATGATCCCAATTTTCCGCCGAAGAAAAGGAATGTCTTTTGTTTTGATTTGAGTGAGAGCGTACCCCACGACTTCTGCCAATCCTGATTTTAAAGGGAGATCGGCATACAATGTTTTTAGCAAAGAACTTTTTCCACTACCCGTTCGTCCGATTAGAAAAACAAATTCATGCTGTTCAATTGCAAATCCTACGTCCATTAAGACTGGATTTTCTCCTTGGAAGATGGTGGCCTGTGTCATGGACAACACAGGGTGAGTACTGAAGTCCATGGATTTAGAGTTCTAGTTTTTGAAGTTTTCCAAAGGGAAGTACTTGGATGAGCTGTTCTAACTGTTCCTCTTTCCCTTCTAATCCAAATTTTTCTACATTCTTCATCGGTCGATCTGCTCGGAAATAAGCGACTAACACAAAATTCTCATCCCGAATTTGAATGTAATCGGGGATTTTTGCTTTTCCTTTGACCTTGATGATGTACATTTTTTTGGATTAAGGGAATGAGAAAAAACGCCTTTTTTTATTTTCCTGCTGCTTTGGCATGATCAGCAAGAAACTGTGCAAGGCCAGAATCTGTCAATGGATGCTTCAATAAACCGGTAATTACTTTAAGTGGGCAAGTTACCACATCTGCTCCAAGTTCAGCACATTTGATCAAGTGCATGCTGTGACGAACTGATGCAGCGAGTACTTCTGTTTCGTAACCAAAATTTTGGTAAATGTGAACGATCTGGCCAATTAAGTCTAGTCCATCGAAGGAAATATCATCTAATCTACCAATAAATGGGGAAACGTAAGTTGCTCCAGCTTTTGCTGCCAGTAGCGCTTGTCCAGAAGAAAAAATAAGGGTGCAGTTGGTGCGAATCCCCTCACTATGGAAGTAACGAATGGCTTTTACACCCTCTCGAATCATAGGTATTTTTACTACGATTTTATCATCTAACTTGGCTAATTCTTTGCCTTCTCGAATCATGCCTTCGTAGTCGGTTGCAATCACTTCTGCACTTACTTTATCTTCGACAATGTCACAGATTGCTTTGTAGTGAGCGATAATGTTTGCCTCTCCCGTGATTCCTTCCTTGGCCATTAAGGAAGGATTGGTGGTTACGCCATCCAATACTCCTAAATCATGTGCCTCGCGGATTTCTGCAAGATTGGCGGTATCAATAAAGAATTTCATAAAAATGGGGTTTATAGGTGGTAAAAGCAGTTAGTCCTGCCAGAAAAACTGGCTGAATTCTGAAGACAAAGTTAGAAGATAATTTAGGATAAGGTAGCGATTTTCGGAGAGGAAATTGAGCTACACAAAAAAAAGAGGCGGCATCGCACCGCTACGACCGCCTACCCTTGCTTCCTTCCGGACCTGGGGGATTTAGCAGGAGCTGGTCGTGCCGCCGGACACAAAGTTACGCCAAAATTCAGGCAAAGCAATAGGAAGTGCGGAAATTGGATCTACTGATCCGATAATCAAGCGGTAAATGTTTTAACTTAGAGATTTATTCTACACAAATTCTTGATTTGACTATGAAAAATCTACTTTCCCTTGCGCTACTTGCTATTTTATTGGTTGGTTGTGATGATAAATCTAAGGGCTACCAATTCCAGGTTGCAGATTTAGAACCCAATTTGATTCGACTTTCCTCAGATGAATTTTTGGGGAGAATGCCATTTACAGCGGGAGAGGAGATGACCACGCAGTTTTTGGAAAGCAAATTCAAGGAAATGGGGCTTGAGCCTGGCAATGGAGATTCCTATTTTCAAGAGGTGCCGATGGTATCCATCGTCAGTCGTCCCCAACAGACAATGGAGTTTGAAGGTCCCCAAGGTGCTATTCAAGGAGTTGGCTTGAATGATTTTGTGATATGGACTCAGCGTACGGATTCGCTGATTCGTATTCAGGATGCTGAAGTGGTCTTTGCAGGCTTTGGAATTGTTGCTCCTGAATACGGATGGGACGATTATAAAAACTTAGATGTAAAAGGCAAAATAGTGGTGGTGCTCATCAATGACCCTGGTTTTGGCTCAGATAACCTTTCTTTTTTTAAGGGAAATACGATGACTTATTATGGCCGATGGACTTATAAATACGAGGAGGCTGCACGCCAAGGAGCATTAGGCTGTTTGATTGTGCACAATACCATCCCCGCAGGTTATGGATTTAATGTAATTCAAAACAGTTGGAATGCATCCAAGTTGTATCTGGATGACCGGGGACAAGAAGCCTACAAATTGGGATTCGAGGGTTGGATTACTTTGCCATTTGCCAAGCAATTGTTTGAGAAAATGGGTAAAAGCGACTCTGAAATTCTCCAAAAGGCAAGAAAAATAGATTTTCAAGGGTTTTCAACTGAGATGATTCTCAATACAAGTATTGCTGTGGAGGCTACTTACAATGTGTCCAAAAATGTGGTTGCGAAAATAACAGGAGAAAAAGCGCCGGAGGAAGTTATTATTTATACGGCTCACTGGGATCACCTGGGGATAGGTAAGGCTGATGAAACTGGAGACAGCATCTACAACGGAGCACTTGACAATGCTTCTGGGACAGCAGCCCTATTGGCCTTGGCAAAAGCGTTTCAGGCGGATGCCCAGCCGGATCGTACCGTTGTATTTTTGTCTGTCACCGCGGAGGAACAGGGCTTATGGGGTTCGGCTTATTATGCGCAGCAGCCGATTTATCCCAAGGAAAAGACCGTGGCCAACATCAATATGGATGGGGTTAATCCGTATGGGAAGATGAAAGATGTATCTGTCATTGGAGTAGGGCAATCCGAAATGGAAGATCTATTAGATGAGGAACTCAAAAAATTAGGGCGTTATGCTGCCCCTGAACCCAATCCTGTGGCGGGATACTACTTTAGATCTGATCATTTTAACTTCGCTAAAATAGGGATTCCAGCCTTGTATTTTGGCACAGGAATAGACCATGTGGAGAAAGGAATGGAATATGGAAAGCAGTTGCAAGACGAGTACACAGCAGTGTATTACCATAAACCAGCCGATTCCTATGATCCAAAGCGATGGAACTTGGACGGTGCTGTGGATGATGTGCAGTTGCTGTATCAAGTAGGTCGTAACCTCGCCAATTCGGCTCGCTGGCCAGGATGGAAGGAAGGTTCCGAATTCAAGGCCATAAGAGATAGTTATTTTAAAAAGTAAGCTCTTTTTTGCTTTATTCTACTTTGATTCCATAGGATTCGAGTAAGCCAGGTAAACCGGTAAGGTCAAATCGTGCACCCTTTATTGCATTGAGTTCGGGAGCAATACGGTAGTGAAGGGCTTCCCGAAAGTCGACTTTTTCAAGGTTGGTCTGATCAAAGACGGTTCCAAGGAGGTCGGATCCCCGGAAATTTGCTTCGCTCAGGTTGGCTTGGGAGAAGTCGACCTCTCGGATTTGAGAATAGAGAAACCTAGATTTTTTGAGGGGTAGTTTGTAAAAATTGCAGTAATCCAGGACACAATGCTCTAGATGAAGCTCCAAGAGGAAGGGGTTTGCGGCAGCAAAAGCGATTCCTAGCATTTTACAACGTACGAATCGAACAGTCTGAAAATTTACCTTGACCACTTTGATGTTGCTTAGGTCGCAGTCTTCAAAAAGGCAATTTTCAAAACTTGCCTGTTGAAAAGAGGCGGTAGCAAAGTTGCAATTGGAAAAGGTACAGGCATCGTATTCTCCTGTGAGGATATCTGAGGAGTGGAGGTGTTGAAAATGCTGATTGCTAAAATAGGACATCTGCTAGGCTATTCGAGTTTTGAGGAAAAGTCAGAGGGAGATTTGGTACAAGCTGCAGCGTTGGATGTGGGGGGAATCTTGTAGTTCGGGATGGTCAAAATCTTTCCAATACTTCATCCCTATTTTTTTCATGACTTGGATAGAGGCGTGGTTTCCTACGGAAGCTATAGCCACCACTTTGGGGATTTGGAGTTGGCTGGCATAGTCTAGGCATGCAGCAGCCCCTTCGGTACTAAAGCCTTGGTTCCACCAGGCCTTGCCGATGCGGTAGCCAATATCTACAGTAGGGGTAAAATCTGCTTCAAAGGTTTTCCATCCTAGTCCGATGGTACCTAAGAGTACTTGGCTTTCTAGGATATCCACTGCAAAATAACAGAAGCCTTTGTCCTCGTAAAGTCGTTCCATCCGCTCCATCATGGCTAGACTATCTTCTTTGAGGAGGGGTCGTTGGAAAAAGCGCATCACATCGGGATCCGAATTGATGGCGGTAAAGGCATCCAAATCACTTGCTTGCCAGCGACGAAATCCTAGGCGTGGGGTGGTGAATAGGTAAGTAGACATGTGAGCTTGGGTAGGTACTGTAAATTAAGAAGGTTTTTTGAAAACTTTGCGTTTAGTCTTCCATCTAGGTGGTAGGAGTGAATCTATACTTCAATTTTCCATTCCATTGAATGGATTAAACCTTCTCCTTCCTATGCCCATGGCTACCGCTCGGCAGACCGTTTTGTCGCCGTATTTGACATTTAACTTATCCAAGGCTTGGTAGAGGTTGATTTGCTGTTGGCTATCTTCAAAGAGTTGAATCTGGTAGTTGCCATAGACCAGATGGCTGAAGCGCACACCCACCAGTCGGATGAGTAGCCGGCGGGTGTAGAGCTTGCGGAAGAGTTCCTTGACGATAGGAAGCAAACTATGATCTGCGGAGGTGTAAGGAACGCGCTGCTGTATGCTGTGGGTTTCAAAGTCGGAGTAGCGGATTTTCACGGTGATGCAGGCCGTGAGCTGTCCTTTTTTTCGGAGTTTGGTACTGAGCTGCTCGGTCATCGCGATGAGGGTTGCCTCGAGTAGGCGGATATCGATGGTGTCCTCTTCAAAAGTGTTTTCCGAAGAGAGGGATTTGGCTTCCGTGTAGGGTACCACTGGGCTGAGGTCGATGCCATTAGCTTTCTCCCAGATCAGTTTGCCATTTTTCCCAAAGGTGGCTTCTAGGAGTTGGGCAGGCATTTGCTGTAGGGTATTTACTTTTTTCACGCCCATGTTGTAGAGCGTTTGGGCCGTTTTTTCTCCAATCATTGGAATTTTCCGTACGGACAGGGGGGAAAGGAAGGATTTCTCCTCTCCGAGCGGAATTTGTTTTTCGTTATTCGGTTTGGCTTCGCCTGTAGCAATTTTGGAGACGGTTTTGTTTTGGGAAAGCCCCATGGAGATGTTGAGCCCACTTTCCTGGATGATGCGTTGGCGGAGTTGGTGGGCCAACTTGAAGCAGCCGAAGAAGCGATCCATGCCGCTGAGGTCGATGTAGAATTCATCGATGGAGGCTTTTTCGAATAGGGGAACTCCTTCTCGGATGATTTCGGTGATTTCTTGGGATTTTTGGCTGTATTTTTCAAAATCTCCGCGTACGACAACCGCTTCCGGGCAGAGCTGTCTGGCGGTGCGCATGGGCATGGCGGAGTGCACGCCAAATCTCCGGGCTTCGTAGCTGCAGGAGGCGACTACACCTCGGTCGCTTGACCCTCCAATGAGGATGGGCTTTCCCTTGAGTCGGTCGTCAAAAAGCCGCTCCACGGACACAAAAAAGGTGTCCAGATCCAAGTGCACGATACTTCGCTTTTCTTCCATTGAAATTGTTAATTATTTAAACAATTAATTGTTTATAATGTAAACAAATCTATATATTTGACCTAATGTCTGTCAAAAGTTGTCGGAGAGAAAGAGAAATACAGTAGAAATACGATAGAAATAGTCCCCGCAAGCGGGGTTTATTTCCAGTTTATTTCTACTGTATTTCAAGAGTATTAAAAATTAAGACAATGAGCGTCCATACTAACCTCAAATTTCTTCGCAAAAAGAAGGGCTTGACCCAGGAGACACTCGCTCAGGCCTTGGGAGTTTCTCGATCCAAGCTTGCTGGGTACGAACGGAATATCACCCCTCCTTTGGAGGTACTCCTCCTTTTTGCCGATTACTTCAAGCTGTCCTTGGATGTGTTGGTTCGCGAGGAGCTGGCCTCTTTTTCGGAATATAAGTTGCGCCAACTTTTGGAAACCGATCACTTTCTCCGTGGTCGAAATCTCCGAATTCTCTCCACTACCGTAGATGCGGAGGGACGTGAATTGATTGAAGTGGTTTCGCAGCGTGCTAAGGCAAGCTATTTGGCAGGATTTGCCGACCCAGAATTTATCTCCGACTTGCCGAGGTTTTCCTTGCCTTTTCTCCCTACCAATAAAAAACACCGGGTCTTTCAAGTAGATGGAGACTCCATGCTTCCCATCCCGGATGGCGCCTGGATTGTTTGCGAATACCTAGAAGACTGGACCAGCTTAAAGGATGGAGATCGCTATGTCATCGTGACCGAGCAGGATGGGGTTACCTTTAAACTGGCTTACAATCGAATCAAGGCCAGCCAAAGCCTGTTGCTCTGCTCTGCCAATCCCATTTATCCTCCCTTTGAGGTGGAGGTGACACAAGTGCGTGAGGTCTGGAAATACCGCTTATGCATCAATTAAAAAAATACAGGTTTCAGCTACCTTAGGCAGGCAAGCCTGACCATCGTAGCTATTTCTTAACATCTTTAACAACCTGCCGAAGGCAGGTAAATTAACCTTTAGCCCCTTATCCTCCTCCATGCCTATCATCACTACCCCAGTAGGAAATATCCAACTCAGCACCCGCGAGGATTGCCTTTCGGAATTGAAATTTACCCAGCAGCTGCCTGAGGGGGGGCTCACGGATCCACTCTTATTGGAAGCCAAAAAGCAATTGGAGGAGTACTTTGGGGGGCAACGAAAGGTTTTTAATCTTCCCATTGGCTTGGGGGGGACGGATTTTCAGCGTAAGGTCTGGTTGGCCATAGGTAAAATTCCTTTTGGGCAAACGACCACCTATGCTAAGTTGGCGGAGCAGCTGGGCAATCCTGCAGCCATTCGTGCAGTGGGTACGGCCATAGGAGCCAATCCACTCTTGATTGTTTTGCCTTGCCACCGCATCATCGGAAGCAATCGAAGCCTTACTGGATATGCAGGCGGTTTGGACAAGAAAAAAGCCCTCTTGGAGCTAGAGGGCTATCCTTTTCAGGGAAGTTTGTTTTAAAAACTAGGGCAATGCATGCGCTCATTGTTCTGCTTACTTGTCTTCCAATTCGACAATTACTTCAATCTCAACCGCCATATTATTGGGGAGTGATCCTACCCCAACCGCCGAGCGGGCATGTTTTCCTTTTTCTCCAAATACCGCAACCATCAAATCAGAAAAACCATTAATGACTGCTGGCTGTGCAGTGTAGTCAGGTGTGCAATTGACCATACCCAATACCTTGACAAACTGTTTGATGCGACCAAGATCACCCGTTGCGGCTTGCAGCACGGCAATGATCTCCAAGCCGGTAGCCTTGGCTGCAGCATAGCCCTCCTCGGTGCTTAAGTCTGCCCCCACCTTCCCGTAGATTTTTGGTCCCGACCCAGCCAAGTAAAGCAAGTTGCCTACTTGTTTCCATTTCACGTAGTTGGCAATGGGTTGACTTATTTCAGGCACTTGTAATCCCAGTTGTTGGATTTTTTCTGCGGGAGTTTGCGCAGCAGTTGGAAGTACAAGCGCAACAATGAGTAAGATGCTGAAGAAGATTGTGCTTTTCATAAAGAACCAGGTTATTTTGATTTCTAAGCTACTTGATTTGCTATACTTTTGGTAAAAATTTCTCTGTATGGCTCAAGATTCCTTTGAAATCATTCCGTTTTCCCCTGAGTTGCAACCTCATTTTGAGTCGATCAATAAGTTCTGGGTCGCGCAGTATTTTTCCTTGGAGCCTTTTGACCTGGCTCAATTGGAACATCCAGAAGAGACCATCATCGCAAAAGGAGGAGCGATTATTTTTGCTCGATTGGGGGATACTATTGCGGGTACAGTAGCGCTTATCCCGAGTGAAATTGGAGTTTGGGAAATGATCAAAATGGGAGTTGATCCTTCTTTTCAAGGAAAAGGAGCGGGGGAGCTACTTGGGAAGCATATCTTGGAAATTGCGCGGCAAAAAGGGGCAAAAACTGTTCGACTTTACACACATACCAAATTGGAAACAGCAATTAGGCTGTACACCAAGTTGGGTTTTTTACCCTGCGAACTCGAATGTGGTGCCTACGGACGTTGTGATCTCAAGATGGAATTGAGTTTAACTTAAGTTTTAGATTTTCAGTACTTTTTGAAGTGCTAGCGGTTCTTTTTGGAAAATATACCCATTACATCGCCCTCTGCCGCCAAGTAGCCAAAGGAGGTAAAGGCTTTTCCGTCAACCAGCGCCTCAAGCAACGCGATTCCCTTGCTAGAATCTCCTTGATGAATGTACCAATTGGCAAGTCCATAATTGACTGCATCATTCGAGGGATTGCCGGGACTAGCTTGGAGTAAGGTATCGGGAGAAATCCATCCCTTGTACAACAGGCATAAGTCAGCATAGCTTTGATTTTCGATAACGATTCCTTCTTTTTGAATAGGCGCGAGCAAGGAGTCTGCTCTCTCTGGATTACCCAGTCGAAGCTGGATGAGGTAAAGCCAATGAGTACTGGAAACGATGTTGTCGTAGTTGGAACCACTTTCTCTGCATTGGAGGTAGGCAGTATAGGCCTTCTCGTACTCCTGAGTAAGGTAATAGGCAAGCCCTAGGTGGTACCAGACATTGCTATGTAAAGAACTCAAGGGAATATTTTGGGCATTTGGGATGCCATCGGGTTCGATTTGATCTACCGTGCCTTGAATCAAGGAAGCTGCTTTTTCTAAATCTTCGATCGCTGCTTTATAATTACGAATGCTGATGTACCGGTGTCCTCGGTGCCGATACAAGCGAGCATCCTGGGGGAAACTCTTGATACCTTCGGAATAAATGGCAATTGCCTGTTGGTACCTCCCCAAATAAGCCGTTCGGCGACCATACCAAATCAGCGCTTCCACATCTCTAGGATTGGTTTCGTAAACCTTCTTTGCCTGTTCATAATTTGCTAGTGCTGCTTCATCCGGAACGGATATAGGATACGTTTTACCAAGGGGTGTGGTAAAAATGGAGTCTTCTAGGGGCAAGACTAGTTCCTCGCCATCGGAATTTGGTTTTTGAGCACAAGCCGCAAAAAGAGTTATTACAAGTACGAAAAGCAGGTGACGCATTGTGTCCATTATTTTCAAGGGTTGCAAGGATAAAAGGCAGAAATCAGGAAACTCCCGATTTCTGCTCTGGATGTGTTTGGTTATTTCAAGAAAAGAACGCCCACACCGGTTTCTTTGGCTAGAGCATTGAATGCAGGAACTGCCTGCTCCACCAATCGCTTACCCTCCGCTTCCAATGACTTCCATTGCTCCATCAACTCGGTATGCCTTGCCTTGGTACCTTCGTTTATACTCGGAATACTGCTCTCTCCATGATTCATTAAGAATAAGAAGTTGGCCGTAAACTTGTTGGGAAAGTTCTCGACATCGTCATAGGCAGTGGATTTGCGCTGCACCATGGACTCATCCCAAGCAGCCAATTCTTTCACTAGATGCTGTGCTGATAGCTTCAGGTCTTTGTATTCCTCTTTGTTGGTCAACTTTCCAATCAATTCTTGGAGTTGGTCTTGGTATTTTTTGGCGGTATTTACCAAATTATGCATCTGAGTAACCTCTCCTTCCAAGGTACTCATCCATTGATGGTAAGCTTGAAAATTTGTAGGAGTTAACTTACTCCCTGGGATATCTTGAATTTCCCCTGTTGCTACTGAAACAACCTCTCCTGCATGAAGTTTAATGCTGTAGGTTCCTGGGATGGCTTTGTGCCCTCGGTAACTCGATTCGATATAAGCGGTAGGAATCCCTGGAACGGTTGGGTAACGAAGGTCCCAAACAAATCGGTTGAGGCCGGTTCTTGTGGATAGTGTAGGATTTGGTGAGGGACCT
>JALRIY010000049.1 GCA_023255285.1 Algoriphagus sp. | reverse complement strand
TGAACTCAATAGAGCCACACGACTTGGACAGCATTTTGGATACCCCTACTGGCATGCAGGCACCATCCAAGATCCTGAAGTAGGTTCTGAGGGCAAAGAGGATTCATTTTACACCCTTCCTGCAGCCAAATTAGGTGCGCATACTGCACCTTTGGGAATTCGCTTTTACGAAGGAGATCTTTTTCCCTCTAGCTACAAGCACCAATTATTCATTGCCAAACATGGCAGTTGGAACCGCAGTAAAAAGTCTGGGTACGAAGTGGTATTGGCACGAATGGATTCTACTGGAACAGTTACAAGCCAAGAGGTCTTTGCTACCGGTTGGCTAGATACCGAAAGCCAGGAAGCCTGGGGAAGACCAGTAGATGTACAGGAACTAAAGGATGGAAGTTTGCTTATCTCGGATGATGTAGCCAATTGCATTTACAGGGTAACTTACTCGCAATACTAATCAGAAAATGATTTTGAGTATTTGTTTGAAAATAGACTAAGTGATTATTCGCAAATTAGAATGAGACTTAAGTTAGGTTTGAATTACTGAGGATAATTGAAGGAGCACCCCTACAGGGATAAAAGTGATTCAATAAAGAGATATGCATTCAGTACTAAAAATGAAAATGCTGGTACTATCACCAGCCAAGGATCTTTGATCCGTATTCTTACAGCCACACCTAGCAACATCAATAGAGAAAGACCTCCAGCGGAAAAGACGAGTAATGGAGGAAAGACTAGGCCGACAAGTAAACCTAAAGCACCAAAAATCTCTAGGGTAGCAGTGAGTGCTCCAAATTTTGCAAGACCAAAACGAATAAACTCCTCCTTCATTTTGGATGAGGTAAAAAACGCAACTCCATAAGCAACAAAAGAAAAGCTAGAAAAAAGCACTAGCACTTCGCGTATTCCCATCAAGAGATCCAGTTTAGGGAAACTGCAGCAACAAACAAACAGAGAATCAAAAGAACTAGCGATGGGATTCGTTTTGAAACGGGGTTATTTACTTTGAAGTGAAAATATTGAGCACTAATCATCAGAAAGCCCATCAGCAAAGCAGGAATCAATACCAAAGAAGGATACCAAATGCCAACAACGAGCAAAGTTGCTAAGATAAGTTTAGTTGAACCAACCACAGATCGGGTAAGCACACTAAGCTCATAGTGATGAAATTCTTTAACGATATTGTCAAACCTAAAAACCCAAACTACTACTATCGATAGCGCAATAACTAGCTGGGCAAAGAGGGAAAGTGTAAGGATCATAAAATAATTTGTTTAGGCCCAAGCAAAAGGAGCTAGTTAGTTTAATGAAATAATTAATATGATTATCCACAATTATACCAGTAGTTCCTACGGAGTACTAAAACTTGCAAATAATCGTAGACAGACGACAGTCCAAAATCCACAGCTCTTTAAAATTAACGTCAAACCTTATTATTATTTGGCAACTGGTGACAAGGCGGATAATCAGAATAATTAAAATCAAGTTAGGGATTAAATTGATTTTTTAAAGCTGGACCATACTTATATTAACCTACACTAAGAATGCAATACCAAGAATTATAAAAACATTTTTCACCAAAATACCAGAAGAAAGTGGATTTTGGTCGCTCACTTTAGTAGGAAGAAATGCTTTTATTGGTAATGAGAATCTAGGTCAACCACTCTGGTTTAGTGGTTACTATTTCAGCTTTCAATTGATTTAGTAAATTATATATCCCAAAATAAGTTCTATTCACATATAATCCATGTCTAGAACCTCTCGCTTGATTGGATTTTTTAAACATTTTATCGTTTGCAATTCGATCCCCAAGCTGAAAGATTTGATTAAAAAACTCATTGTTAGAAAAATCGAATTTTTCAACGTGAAACGGAGTTCCCAACAAAGCAATCATCTCAGAAAAAATAGACTTAAAATATTTTTTTTCCTCTTCAGTATCTTTATCTGATATAAATTCTAAATCATAAAATATCTGATTTAATTCCTCTTCTTTGATGAGTAAATCTTTCTTGATTAACGAAAAATATCCCTTATAAAAGTCCTCTGGAATTACTTTAACACATCCAAAATCAATAATCCCTAAAGTTCCATCCTCTTGAATGATAAAGTTTCCTGGATGTGGATCTGCATGGACCTGTTTCAAATTATGCACTTGGTGATGGTAAAAATCCCATAAAGCTTGACCTATTCGGTTTCTTTGTTCTTGAGAAGGGTTAGTTTCCATCCACTCTTTTATGTGCTTACCCTCTAACCAATCCATGGTAATTATTCGGTCCGAACTAAGCGAATCATAATACTTGGGAAAACGAAGATTGGGTATGGATGTACAGGATTCAGAAATTTCTCTTGAACGTTTTATTTCCAAGGTATAATCCGTCTCCTCCAGCAATCGCTCTTCCACTTCTTGCATGTAATGATTCAGTTCCTGCTCGTTCATATTTAACAAACGCAAAGCAATTGGCTTAACAAGTTTCAAATCTGAACTAACTGAATCACCCACACCTGGATATTGGATTTTGACAGCAAAGGTCTTATCTCCTTGAGTTGCTTGGTGCACCTGACCAATCGATGCCGCATTGATGGCTGATCGACTAAAGGTGTCAAAAAGTTGTTCAGGGGTCTTTTGAAAATGCTTCTGGAAGGTCTTCACCACTAAGGGGTAGGATAAAGGAGGCGCAGTATATTGCGCCATTGAAAATTTATCTTGATATGCCCTAGGAAGCAAATTTTTATCCATGGACATCATTTGAGCCACCTTGAGCGCAGAGCCCTTGAGTTCACTTAGAGAGTTATAAATGTCAGAAGCATTATTCTGGTGCAATTCCTCTCGATTGAGTGCCGGATTGACCATTTTTTTCGCGTAATGCTTGACATAATTCCCCCCTACTTTCGCTCCTGTAGAAATAAATTTAGCTGCACGCTGAACTTTAGAAACAGGAATAGACCCCTGTTCTTTTACCTTGTCAGACATTTCTTATTTGGTTTGGTAAAGAAACTTCGCAAAGTCTAAAAAAGAATCTAGTGCGCTTTTGCCCATCAAGTCAAAGGCGAAATTGACCGACTTTTCGATAGCGGCGTCTGTTTTTTCAAATCGTGGACTAGTATCGTCCAGCCAATATCGAAATACAAAAGCTACTTGGAGCCATAGCGCCTCATCGTACTTTTCTGTAAGTAAGGGTCGGATAGCTATTTCTTGAGTTTCTTTACCTTCCAGGATTAATTCAGAGGCAAAATCAGAAAACTTTCCTTTGAATTCGCGAGTATCTCCTGGCAATTTTTTGAAGGTAGCAGCTTTATCCCCATATAGGGAGAGTAAGTAGGACCTGTTTTTCTTAAGTTCTTCCACCCAAGTAAATAAGAAAGAAAGAAATTTTTCGCGTACTGCATATTCCTTGTATACTTCCTGCTCCTCCAATTGACTAATTGTTTCATCAAATAATGCCACCCAAATCGAGGTCTTTATGGATTCAAAGGAGGTGAAATAATTGTAAAAATCAACTTCCTTGATTTTTAAATCTTTGGCAAATTTAAAAATGGAAGTAGGTTCTTTCCCATGTTCAAGCACATGTGAAATAAAACCCTCCAAAATCAGCTTTTTGAAATCTTTTTTTCCTGTTTTCTTTTCTACTGCGGTATCCATCTGTCATTATGAAGTATGCACTAGTAACTCTAAAACAATGCGTCTGGTTTGCTTTAAATAAAAAAAAGTCGGAATAATTTCCGACTATATCCTTAGGAATGGGGTCTTTCAACTAGTTACTTTTTCTACTACCAAATTGTGGTTGGTATAGATACAAACATCCGCTGCAATGTGCAAGCTTTCTCGAACCATCTCTTCGGCAGTAAGCTGAGGGGCAAATTTTTTAAGGGCTCTCGCAGCTGATTGTGCAAATACACTTCCCGAACCGATAGTCGCAATTTCCATATCAGGCTCAATCACATCCCCATTTCCTGAAATAATCAAAATATCGTCCTTATCTGCCACGATCATCATGGCTTCCAAGCGGCTGAGCATGCGATCCATACGCCATTCTTTGGCAAGTTCTACGGCAGCACGCTTCATATTATTGCCAAATGCTCCTAATTTCTCCTCAAATTTATCTAGTAGAGTAAATGCATCAGCTGTGGAACCCGCAAACCCAGTCACGATTTTGCCCCCTTGAAGCACTCTGATTTTCTTTACTGAACTTTTGGCTACCGTATTTCCTAAAGTTGCTTGACCATCTGCACCGATGACAACTTCTCCCTTATGTCTGATGGCTACAACGGTAGTTGATTTAATTTTTTCCATGGAAAATTTAAGTTTCTGGCGTTCCAATTCAGAACTCCATTTTGCCAATACATTCAAAAACCGTACAAAAGCAAAAAGTCCTCGTTGAACAGGACTTTTTGACAGGTAATGTTAGATTAAGATACGCACCGGATCTTCTAACAAGCCTTTCAGCGTCTGAAGGAATGCCGACCCTACTGCACCATCTACGACACGGTGGTCGCAAGAAAGCGTCACTTTCATCACGTTTCCTACTTTCATTTGACCATCTTTCACAATAACTGTTTCCTTGATTCCTCCCACTGCCAAAATACAAGCATCTGGGGGATTGATGATGGCCGTAAATTCATCGATTCCAAACATGCCCAAATTAGAGATGGTGAAAGTATTGCCTTCCCAATCTTTAGGTTGTAATTCTTTATTTTTGGCCTTTTGGCCCAATGATTTAGCTTGATTCGAAATCTGACTTAAGGATAACTGATCTGCAAAGCGGATTACAGGAACTAAAAGTCCCTCCTCCACAGCTACCGCCATTCCAATATGAATGTGATCATTGTAACGGATCTTATCTCCCAACCAGCTTGAATTTACTTTCGGATTTTGTCGCAATGCCGCTGCAGATGCTTTAATGACCAAATCATTGAATGAAATCTTTACAGTGCCAAACTCATTCATGCTCTTTCTAGCTTCTATTGCTTTGTCCATGTTGATTTCCATGGTCAAATAGAAGTGTGGAGCTGAATATTTACTTTCAGCCAATCGTTTGGCAATGGTTTTACGCATTTGAGAAACCTTCTCTTCTCTAAAACTTTCCTGACCCAATACAGCACTGGATACCACTTGAGAAGAACTAACCTGAGAACTCGCAGTTGCTGCTGTAGGCACAAAGGATTCAATATCTCTTTTGACAATACGTCCACCTTCTCCAGTTCCGGCTACTTGTCGAATATCTACACCTTTCTCAGAGGCGATTTTCTTGGCAAGTGGAGATGCTTTAACCCGCTCATTTCCTGATGCACTAGCAAACACTTCCTTAACTGGTGCTTGAGCTATTTCTGGGGTAGGCGTGGTAACTGCCGCAGGTACTGCAGGACTGGCTACTTCAACTGGAGCTATAACCTGTCCACCACTCTGATGTGCTGTCAAAAGGCTTTGATAATCTGCTCCTCTTTCTCCAATTACTGCGATGATTCCATCTACTGGAACACTTCCTCCTGCCTCCACACCGATATATAACAGCACTCCATCTTCGTAAGACTCCAATTCCATTGTAGCCTTATCCGTCTCTACTTCTGCAATGATTTCACCGGACTTTACGGACTCACCTACTTTTTTCAACCAAGCAGCGATTGTTCCTTCTTGCATGGTATCACTCATTTTTGGCATGGTTACCACGGTAGCAGGTATCGACGAAGTTGATACAGCTGCAGTTTTAGGTTCAGCCACAACAGGTGCCGGAGAAGATGCTGGAATTACTTCTTCTGCTTTTGCTGCATCTGTAGTAACACCTGAGAGCAAATGCTGGAATGCCTCTCCTTTCTCTCCAATTATTGCGATGATTCCATTCACGGGAACCGAATCTTTTTCTTTAACTCCTACATACAGCAAAATCCCTTCTTCGTACGATTCCAACTCCATGGTAGCTTTGTCTGTTTCCACCTCTGCAAGGATGTCTCCTGGCTTTACGGAATCACCTACATTTTTCAACCAGGATGCAATCACACCTTCTTCCATGGTGTCACTCATTTTTGGCATTCTAATTATTTCGGCCATGTTCTGTCTATGCTTGTAGTTTTAAAGTGCCCAAAAATAGTTCTTAAAAACGCTTTATTCAAATTTATATCTTGTATTTTCCAATCAGTTTTTGACCTTTTCCGAGCATGCCATTACTTACTTCGTCCAAGTTTAAAAGACCTAACTTCCTGTTTAATGGCCATTTACAAACCATATTTCCCGCCCTTTTTAGAAAAGTGACACTTTTACCAACCTATCGAGAGAAGGTGGAAACCCCGGATGGAGATTTTTTAGAATTGGATTGGCACCGGACTGGAAGCACGAAATTAGTGGTGATTAGCCATGGATTGGAAGGGAGTAGTACTCGGTCCTACGTGTTAGGGATGGCAAAAGCAATGCTAGCACAGGGGATGGATGTCTTGGCATGGAATTATAGAGGCTGCGGAAATGAGCTAAATCGAAAAGCAATTTTTTACCATAGCGGTGCCACCTATGATTTGGACACCATCATCAACCATACTGTCCCTGAATTTGAAGAAATTTATTTGATTGGATTTAGTTTAGGGGGTAACCTTACCCTCAAATACCTCGGAGAAAAACGAGACAGAAATCCAAAAATCAAAAAAGCAATCGCAATTTCCGTTCCCTTAGATCTTGGAAATTCTTGTGATCAAATTTCAAAAACTTTATTTGGCCTATATACTCGTCGATTTTTGAAAAGCCTCCGGAAAAAAATTGAAAAAAAGTCACTTCATTTCCCCACCGAATTCTCAGTCGATAAATTTTCTTCCATCCAAACCCTTCGGGATTTTGACAATACCTTTACGGGTCCCTTACATGGTTTTTGTGATGCAGAGGAATACTACCAAGTAAATTCTGCCTTGCAGTTTTTGCCTAACATCACCATACCTACGCTTGTAATTAATGCCAAGAATGATCCTTTCCTGAGTAATACTTGCTACCCTGAAGCCCTAGCAAAAAAAATAAAACACGTGTATTTTGAATTCCCAAAGTATGGTGGGCATGTGGGTTTTAAAATTGAAGGTAGTGGAAAAACCTATTACACCGAATTACGAGCAGTTGAATTTATTTGCAAGGATCGCTAACTTCAAAAAAAATTAGCCGAACTTGAGTCTATGTGTGGAAGATATTCCCTTGCCAAAAGTAAAATCGAACTAGAAGAACGCTTTCAAGCAGAGATGTTGGCGGACTTTACCCCGAGATACAACATTGCCCCCACTCAGCTAGTACCTGTAATCACCTCTGCAAGTCCCAAGGGGTTTTCATTTTTTTATTGGGGGATTACCCCAGATTTTGGGCAAAATAAGCCCGTATCGGCCAAACTGATCAATGCACGAGCTGAGACAGTCCATGAAAAGGTTTCCTTTAAAAATTCATTTCAATCCAGGAGGTGTATCGTTCCCGCCGATGGATTCTACGAATGGAAGAAAGTTGGAAAGAAAACAAAAATACCACATCGGTTTACTCATAGAGAGGAGCAAACATTTTCCTTTGCCGGCATTTGGGAGGAATACGAAACCGTTACAGGAGAATCACACCATACCTTTTTAATTCTTACTACCAGTCCAAACGAATTAGTGGCAGAGGTTCACGATCGAATGCCGGTAATTCTGAACCAAGAACAAGAAAAAAAATGGTTAGATAGCTACAGCTCTCCGGAAGATTTAACTTCAATCTTAATCCCTTATTCAGCTGATCAAATGCTCAGCTATACTGTTTCTCCATTAGTCAATTCGGTTCAAAACGACTCCCAAAACCTACTTCGGAAAACATCTCCTATGGATCAATTTGGGAACTATACCCTTTTTGGTTAATCAAGTTAAACCCTGCCAATTTGATCTTTCTAGTTCCAAGATTGCTTAGTATTGAAAATTAACCCTCCCCTTTAACTTAAAATCATGTATAACTCACGGATTTTAGCTGCAGGCCATTATGTACCTGAACGAATCGTTACAAATGAAGAACTTTCCCAGATGATGAACACCTCCAACGAGTGGATCGTGGAGCGCACGGGAATTCAAGAAAGACGATGGTATACTCCAGGAGTGGATACCGTGACCAACATGGCTGCCAAAGCGAGTAAGATGGCCATGGAGCGCGCTGGATTGAAGCAAGATGACATTGAATTTATCCTTTTCGCGACCATTACTCCCGATTATTTTCTACCTGGAAATGGGGTACTCCTTCAACGAGAAATGGGCTTCAAGACCATTGGTGCCCTAGATATTCGAAATGCTTGTTCCGGGTTTATTTATGCCCTATCGGTAGCAGATCAGTTTATCAAAACAGGCATGTACCAAAAAATATTAGTCGTAGGAGCGGAAATTCAATCTTCGGCCTTGGACAAAAGTGACGAAGGTAGATCAAGTGCTGTGATTTTTGCAGATGGAGCTGGTGCGGTAGTAGTAGGAAGAGCGGAGGCAGGACAGGCTGGAATACTCAGCACTCACTTGCATTCAGAAGGGTCACATGCCGAAGAACTTTATTGCATAGCTCCTAGCTCCAGTGGCAAAGAAAGAGTTTCCAAAGAGTTAATTGATCGAGGAGACTTTTTTCTGAAGATGAATGGAAATGCAGTGTTTAAGCATGCGGTGGTTCGCTTTATGGAAGTGATCCAAGAAGCTTTGGCTTACAATAAACTAAAAACGGAGGACATTGATCTTCTTGTACCCCATCAGGCTAACTTACGCATCTCCCAATACATTCAACAAAAATTAAATTTACCTGACCAGAAAGTATTTAACAACATCATGAAACTTGGTAATACTACCGCAGGCACGATTCCTATTGCATTATCACAAGCTTGGGAGCAGGGTCGTCTTAAGGAAAATGACCTGATTTGCTTAGCTGCCTTTGGCTCCGGTTTTGCTTGGGCTTCTGCTATGTTGCGTTGGTAGGTCTATGGAAACCGAACTTGACTTAGCCCTTTGGTTAGATAAATCAATATTAATCAGACAAAATCAATTGAGAGCTGATTTTTTAGATCTATTTGAGCAAGTAGGCAACTCCTTTCCAAATGAAGAGTTAACCACTTTTTTCAGGAATTCAAAGGGTAAAAAAATATCAAAAGGAAATCAGTTGCATGGCTTCCCGTACCTTGTTTTGGACCTCATACGTGATTTTAATTTGGACTCGGGATGCAATATCCGATTGGTAAGTTGGTTTGGTCATGGATTATTTTGTTGTGCTTATTTTGGCAAAAATAGAAATCATGACCCGAATCCATTTTTAGAAGGCGGATTTCAATTAGGCAGGGGAGACAAACCCTGGGACCTCAAGTTGCAATTGGAAGTTCTTGAAGCAACTAGGACAACACCTAAAATAGATTCCAAATCCAAACTCTGGATCAAGCAAATAGCTTTACCGACAACCAAGCAGCAATCCCTTCAAATTTTGAATGAGGAAGTGAAAAATATTCTGAAGGTTAAATTAAACTAGATAAGTAAATTCTAAGGATTTACTTTACTTTTAAACAGGAAATGATTTTCTACGTAGGTATAGGGAAATATTACTATTGAGCGAACCTAAACAAACGCCAACCTACTTTAAGAACCCAATCTGCAATGAAAAAAGCACTGATTTTACTGGTATTCCTTCTTCATTTTTCATTAGTAGCACAAACTTCAAAAATCGCAGTGCTGTACAGCAATGATTCATTGATTATTGGGACTGGCCTGGTAGAAAATCAGGTTCAAACAGGGCTTTGGAAATTTTATACAGCCAAAACGAATCAGCTCCTTACAGAAGGTACGTTTAAAAATGGATTGCGCGAAGGGCAATGGAGTAGCTTTTACTCAAATGGCAAGCGAAAAGAACTTGCAGCATATCGTGAAGGAAAACTCTTTGGACCCGCCCGTTATTTTGACATAAATGGATTTCTAATTAAAGAAATGATTTTTCAGGATAGTGTTAGAGTGGGCAGGTACACAGAATACTATGGAAATGAATTGAATGATCCGTATCAAGACCCAAGTCAGATCAAGCTCGAAGGAAACTATTTAGAAGGAAAAAAGGAAGGACAATGGCTATCCTATTTTCCAAGTGGCGAACTTGCTGTCCGCGAATTTTTTGTTGCAGGTTTAAGGGAAGGCCCCTACTTTGAATTTGATTTGGAGGGAAATGTTCTAGCAGAAGCAACTGCAATTAAAGGACAATTTGACGGCCCATTTAAGACATTTTCTTATCCCAATCTCATTCTTCAATCTGGCACTTATCGAAATGGTACCAAGATAGGACCATGGAAATCTTACTTTCCTGGAACAAAAATTGAAGAATCAGAGGAGTATTACGACGAAAATGGCAATCGAATAGGAGAATGGGTTTATTACTATGAAACAGGACGAATAGCAAGAAAAGAACGCTACGAAAACAATGTAGCTGTAGGATTGTGGGAAGAATACTTCCCAAATAAAAGCCTTTCCAAACAAAAAACTTATGTTTTGGGTGTACCTGAAGGAGCCTACATCGAATTTCATAGTTCAGGTCGTATCTCTGTTCAAGGAAACTACGCCGGTGGAGCAAAAGTTGGGGTTTGGAAAAACTATTATCCCGATGGGCAACTCTATTCGATTGGAGAGTATAAAAATGACCTGAAAACTGGATTATGGAAGTATTTCAATAAAATTGGCATCTTAATCGCAGAAGGAGAATACGTGTTGGGCATGGAAAATGGGCAATGGGTTTATTATTACGATGGCGGCCAATTAAAATCTATAGGATCCTACAACCTGGGTTTCGAAAATGGAATTTGGGGGCTCTTTTACGACAACAAACAGTTGACACAAGAAGAATTTTGGGACAATGGTAGACTCTTGAATGTAGGAGACTATGCAACCTACGAGGGGAATGAAACTAGAGAGAAAGGTAACTTAAAGGATGGCAATGGGACACGAATTACCTACTACGTGACAGGTCAAAAGGAGTCTGAGGGGAATTACCTTTCAGGCAAACCCACAGGATTGTGGAAATACTACCACGAGTCAGGACGTATCGCCTCTGAAGGAATAATGAAAGATGGAAAAAAAGAGGGGCCCTGGAAATTTTTTAATTCAGCGGGGAGATTAGAAGACCTACTCCAATTCAAAGGGGATGAAATCCAGTACCCTACCGAAAGAGATCGTATCCAATAAACAATCCAATCTAATCGCGGTTAAATTGAAAACCGATACTCATGTTTGGATTATTTAAAAAGAAAAGCGAAAAAGAAAAACTTCAGGAGACCTATGCAAAAATGATGGCAGATGCGCATAAACTATCGCATAGCAATCGAACAGCGGCGGACAAGCTAATGGCTGAAGCAGAAGAGGTAGCTAAAAAAATTGACGCCTTAAATCAAGGGTAATTCCATACTCATTTACGAGCATAATCGTCCTGCAACCGGACGATATCATCCTCATCGGAGGGATGATTTTCATCAGTGTGCAACCAAATTTCCGCAACAATTCCCCAGTCATTTGTACCAACCAATCGATGACGCTCTCCCTGTTGAAGCGAAACGACTTTACCCACTTCCATAGGTAGTACTTCTCCTTGGCTATCGTCCATACTTCTACTTATCGCGGCATATCCTGCGACCAAAGTCCATAACTCTGCTCGACGGAAGTGGTACTGCCACGAAAGTCGCGCTCCAGGAGCCACCAATAAAAATTTGGGACTCAACTTCTGGGTAAACTGGGCTTCGGATAGGGATACCTCAGGGAAAAATGTGTCTTTAAATAGTCGAATTTGGTGTTCATCCAAAACAAAGAATCCGCCCCATGGACGCTCAAAATCCTTATTTGAAATAGAAAAGCCTGATTCGATTAAATAATGTTCAACAAGTTCAGCAAGTTGTGATTTATCCAAATTGGGCGAAAGAATAAGTGGCTTCATAGACTACCATTAAAAAGAAGCCAAAGTTAATCAAATTTCTAATTTCCAACTTGGAGGATATCAACTTTGACTACAGTCAATCTAAAGACACTCTCAGAGGCGTATAACCATACTTCATCATTTTCTTAAGTTAAGAACCTATATCTTCTTTGATTTTTTTTAAAAAGTATTTTTCAAGCTGTTAACTTTTCACGTATTTGCGTTCACAATTTCCATACATGCATCTAATCAATCCCCATAGGTCACTTTCCAAAATTGATGGCGTAGTCGAAACAAAAAACTACTTACTAAAGCTCCGTCTGATTAAAAATCTCTACCAGAAAGATGCTTCCACCGCCAATGAAATCTGTGGAAGCATGGGAATTTCTCTACCTACCGTCAACACACTTCTTTTGGATTTAATTCGTTCAGGAGAGGTCATCAAACAAGGTCGTGCGGCCTCTCAAGGAGGGAGAAAGCCTGACCTGTACCGATTAGCCCCTGATGCCTTTTTTGTCGTCGCTGTTGATTTAAGTAAGTATGCAGTAAATCTGGCTTTATACAACTGTCAACATGTACAAGTGGCCCAAAAGGCTGTCCACAAACTCGCACTCAACAACGAAGAAGAAACCTTTGAGGAGCTTTGTCAACACCTAGAAACCTACATTTCTGAATCAGGTATACCAAATCAAAAAATCATTGCTATCGGTATTTCAATGCCTGGTTTGATCGATTCCAAGGCAGGCATCAACCATACTTACCTTAATTTTGGCGACAAAAGTTTGCAAGCACAGCTAGAAACTAGATTTCCACAGGCTATTTTTATTGAGAATGATGCCCGAGCCATGACCCTAGCAGAATTCAAATTTGGAGCTGCAAAATCAGCCCAAAATGTTTTGGGTCTTTTTGTGGGTTGGGGGATCGGTTTAGGAATCGTTATAGATGGAAAATTATACCAAGGAAGCTCAGGATTTGCTGGAGAATTTGCCCACTCTCCCCTTTTTGAATCCCAAGAGATCAGTTGTACCTGTGGTAAAAAAGGCTGCTTGGAAGCTATTGCCTCGGGTACCTCTATTGTACGTATAGCTGAACAAGCACTCCAGCTTGATAGGGATAGCATTTTAGCGCGAATGGCAAAAGCAAACAAAGGTCCACTTCATCCCAACTTGATAGTCAATGCGGCTAAGGAGGGAGATCAGCGCGCCATTACCATTTTATCAGATGTAGGTCTAAATCTTGGAAGAGGCATTTCCATGCTGATTCAGTTACTCAATCCAGAACTTATCATTTTGGGCGGTGTAGTAGCAGAGGCAAATCAATACATTTTGACTCCTATTCAACAAGCGCTCAATATATACAGTATGGCCAAATCACGAGAAAAAACACAAATCGCCCTTTACCAACTCGGAAATGAGGTGGGTTTGGTAGGAGCCATAGCGGTGGTGACTGAGAATCTATTTGAAGAGGTACTTTCAAAACCAAGTTAATGGTAACTTTTTTTGTAGCGTTTCAAATCACGTACAATTAAGTAGCAATTTTCTTCCAAAATAACCCATCCCAATTCGTAGCAAAACTGAACCGATTGGCCATTGGGTAGAATACCCTGATGGGTCATGTATCTGAGATTAAATCCCATTACTAACAACTTCTCCTTGGTGACTTTTACCTGTTTTTTACCCTCTGGAAGTTTAGCAATCAAAATCGTCCTATTTCGCTTCAAAATCGCATTGATATTTCGCATCT
>JALRIY010000499.1 GCA_023255285.1 Algoriphagus sp. | reverse complement strand
TGTAAATCCCCCCTCTTCGGAGTTCGGAGGTTCGAGTCCTTCTGCAGGCACAATACAAATATGGTGTTTATAGTGTTAACGGTTAGCACGAAAGTTTGTGGTTCTTTTGGTTTGGGTTCGAATCCCAATAAACACCCAAAAAAAAATTAGGATATGTAAATTATTTTTCGTATCTTTGTATTATTAATTATTAACCTAACCGATTATGAAAGACAAGTGTGTACTATGTGGAGTAGAAACTCCATACGATAAAACTACCCACATTGATTATCGTCTCCATTATGTAGAAGGAGCAGGTCAGTTGTGTAAGGAGTGTTACGAAAAGGAATAATGATTATGGGCCTATAGCTCATTCGGTTAGAGCAACTGACTCATAATCAGTAGGTGCTTGGTTCGATTCCAAGTGGGCCCACCCCAGGCGTGTACCGAGTTCCATAGTTAAACGGATATAACAACTCTCTTCTAAAGAGTAGTTCCAAGTTCGATTCTTGGTGGGACTACAAAAAATAAAAAAAAGATTAGGAT
>JALRIY010000498.1 GCA_023255285.1 Algoriphagus sp. | reverse complement strand
CGCTTTAGTTGGCTTAAGGACGAAGAAGTAGGTGCGTTGGATCACACTTGGAACTACCTAGTAGGTGTTTATGATGATATCAAAACACCAAAACTAATACACTATACAGAAGGCGGCCCTTGGTTTGAAAACTATCGCAACTGTGAATTCCATCGATTATGGAAAGACGAACTACAGGAAATGATGAATGGGTAAAGTAGCAGCAATAGATACTAGCGGTTCAAACTTTGAAAAGAAGGGGTGGACTTATGACCCTTATCTAAGAGGGTTTATAAATGGAGCAAAAGGCACTGAATCTACATGGGAAGCAGAAGAAAATACTGATAGTATTCTTGTTATCCGTGGGTTAGGAGGCGGAAGTCAAAAAGCAATTAAACGGTGCTGGGAACAAGGTCGTCCATTTTATGCAATTGATACTGGGTATTTTGGAAATGCTAAACATAAAAAATGGCATCGCATTACCTATAATGCACTACAGAATATGTCTTCTATTGTAGAACGAGATGATAAAAGACTTACAATGCAAT
>JALRIY010000497.1 GCA_023255285.1 Algoriphagus sp. | reverse complement strand
GAGGCAGAGGTAGCGGCAGCGGCTTGAGCGGCTTCTGCGGCTGTCTGAGCCGTTTGAGCGGCAGTGGCGCTAGTAGCGGATGCAGAGGCACTAGAGGCTGAAGCAGTGGCACTGTTGGCACTGTTGGTAGCTGAAGTGGCTGAGGCTGTTGCGCTGTTAGCACTGTTGGTAGCTGAAGTGGCTGAAGCAGTAGCACTAGAGGCTGAAGCTGTCGCACTAGCTGAACTGTTCGTAGCACTTGTAGCGGCAGCACTAGCACTAGTGGCTGCGGCTGTAGCACTGGTAGAAGAAGCCGTAGAAGAGGTAGCAGAAGAGGTCGCACTTAACTCTGCCGCATCAGCAGCATCTTCAGCACGAACAGTAAGGGCTGTAACAGCCGATATAGAAGCGTCATTGGTAGCATCTCCACTACCACCAGAGCCACGGTAAATAGCCATGTTTTCTCCTTGAATCCTTTGTTGAAAGGCTCTAACAAAAGCCCTTTAACAAAAGAGGGAGACTCCCTAAGAAGTCCCCCTATAGCCTAA
>JALRIY010000496.1 GCA_023255285.1 Algoriphagus sp. | reverse complement strand
AATGGATGATGGTGAAATTTGGACATTGAGTAACAAAGAAATCAGATTTTGTAAAAATATATCTTTAGATAGAAACAATGTAAAATTGTAAGGTGTTGAAATTTAGCTAAACTGTAGCTTTGGCAGACAAGCCCTCCTGTCTCGGGGGTGGTGAGCACGAAATAGGTTAGTAATATGGGGTAGACCACCAGCCGGCCGGCAAAGTGTTACTAACTGAATCGCACCGTGGAGGTTCGAATCCTTCCCTTACAGCAATTATTTATATGAAAGTTTGTTTATTGCTATCCGGTCAAATGAGAAATGCCGATGAGGTGTTTCCAAAATTTAAATCTAACTTATTGGATAGATATGATACTGATGTTTATATTAGTACATGGGATTCTCCAAACATTTACGATTCTATAAAATTATTCAATCCAATTGAAGTTGATATTGAAAATTATGAATCGGGATTTCAAACTATTTTTAAGGATATTGTTAAAGATGATGAATGGAAATTGGAAACAAATGCCAATTTAGTTTCAGCATG
>JALRIY010000495.1 GCA_023255285.1 Algoriphagus sp. | reverse complement strand
CATTTATGCTCAAGAACAAGGGTATAAAGATTGGGACGATTTGATGGCAAACAGTAAATTTGCACCAAAGAAAAAAGAAGATTGACAATGTTCTGTCGCTGTGTTCAACGTAATATGCACACTGAACAGTGTGAAATGTTGAACAGGGAGGAAACTCAGGACATCACTGCTTAAGGTGGGAGGTTATAATCCTCCAAAACTAGTAAAAAAAGCGAGTTTTGGAGAAATATAGAACCGTTAGACCACCGAGGATGCAACCCAAAATAGTTCATTTATACATGAAAGTTAACGTAATTATACAAAATGTTTCATGTATACATGTCGGTGAGCAGGACGGACAAGGTAGGGGCATAGATGAATGACAGATTAAAACAGAATCCTGGTTACTATTGTCAATGGATTGACTTCTTAGCTCAGCTGGTAGAGCAATACACTTTTAATGTATGGGTCCAGGGTTCGAATCCCTGAGGAGTCACAAAATGCCGAAGTGGTGAAATGGTAGACACGCTGCACTTAGGATGCAGTACTTC
>JALRIY010000494.1:290-533 GCA_023255285.1 Algoriphagus sp. | reverse complement strand
ACCCATTCCTGCACCGCGTTGACGACCTACTGCGTCAATTTCATCAACAAATACGATTGCAGGAGCATTTGTTTTCGCTTGTGCAAAGAGATCGCGAACTCGCGCTGCACCAACACCAACAAACATTTCAACAAAATCCGAACCTGAAATTGAGTAAAACGGAACTTTTGCTTCACCGGCAACAGCGCGTGCCAAAAGAGTTTTACCAGTACCAGGAGGGCCGTAAAGAAGTACGCCTTTAGG
>JALRIY010000494.1:0-280 GCA_023255285.1 Algoriphagus sp. | reverse complement strand
CAAGTAGCGCATATTTATTTGGATCGGCTAAGAAATCCTTAATTTCCTCAAGCTCAGCAATTGCTTCATCAGCTCCTGCGACATCGGCAAATGTATTTTGGGGCACATCATTGTTCTGTAACTTCGCACGTGACTTTCCAAAAGAAAATACTCGGTTGCCACCTTGAGCTTGGCTCATTAATAAGAAGAATAGAAGTCCAATAATCAGGATAGGACCAAAGGTAAAAAAGAAAGTGGATAAGAATGATTGCGTCGGAACGTCAACGCTCCAACCTTTACG
>JALRIY010000493.1 GCA_023255285.1 Algoriphagus sp. | reverse complement strand
CTTGATAGAAAAGACAAAAATAAAAATGCACGTAGGCGGTATTTTTAATAAAGTATTTGCAAATAGCTTTGAAATGAATGGAGAGAATAAAACATTAACAGATATTGATGAGTTAGCTGAACAATATTCTATGATTGATGAATATAGAAAAGATTTAAGACGTATTTTATTTGATTGGGTGAATGAACATCCATAAAAAAAGGGAGAATAAAATCTCCCTTTTTCTAATTACAAACCAATTCTTTTTCTTGGATCTTAACTTTATCAACAAAAAACAAATCCAAAATTTCAAATATTTTTTCTTTATCCCAATAAGGAATTCTAAGAAGCTCAATATTATTTTTCTCAGCATAAGAATTTTTCATTTCATCTTTCTTCTGAGTGTCTAATAAATTGAATTGCTTTCTCTCAGGTGTAGAACCAAATTTCGCCACATAATGACCAATGCCATCATATTCCATTAAACAATTATAATCAGGTAAATAAAAATCATACTTCAATGGCTTTTTGTCAAATAAATCACTGTACGATTTCT
>JALRIY010000492.1 GCA_023255285.1 Algoriphagus sp. | reverse complement strand
TCAGAAGCATTAAATTTTGACTTTGATTTTGCTGAAAGTGGTTCAATAACACTTACTCAAACCACCGGAGATTATATCAAAGGAACTTTTACAGCAACGGTTACCAATGCGGATAACACTACTATTACCATTAATAATGGGGAGTTCAAAGCGTATAGTATGGAGTAATTTATAAATTAATAGAATTTATACTATAAAAAAGGGTGCTTTTGCACTCTTTTTTTATTAATGGCACCAAGAAATTTTTTAAGAGTTGAACGAAAAAACGTATACGTAATCGTTTACTGTTTATCAAACTCAGAAATAGTTAGACATAAAAAAAACGGATTAGTAAACACTAATCCGTTGATTTTTAAAAGCTTCCTTTTCGTAGCGAGGACGGGAGTTGAACCCGTGACCTCAGGGTTATGAATCCTGCGCTCTAACCAACTGAGCTACCTCGCCAAATATACTGCAGACATCCTTACCGAATGCGGGTGCAAATATAAAACTAATTCTGTTGTTTGCAAATATTATTTTACAATTATTTTCTAAAAAATAA
>JALRIY010000491.1 GCA_023255285.1 Algoriphagus sp. | reverse complement strand
AACGCGGCGTAGAGGGCGGTCATGCCGATAGCCGCTGCAAAGCCGGCGGCGATTCCCCAAAACCAGGCACCCGGGCTAAAGGTGGCACCGAATATCAGGCTCATGATGGACACAAAGCCCAAACCAACCAGTCCAGCTAAAAATGTGACGGTCACCGGCTTGATTTTTTTGCTGGCTAGCGCGCCAAAAAAGTCGGCAAAGCCGTAAACCAGAGAGGTCGCAAAGCCCAGGATGATTGTGGTCACGCCTAAAGCCTAGTGATTGCCAGCGCGCACGCCGGAATGTCCAGTTAAAGCAAAAACACCCTTTGACGTGAGATCTAAGGGTGTCTTCGTGGCTCCGACCGGCATCGATCCGGTGACCTAACGATTTTCAGTCGTTCGCTCTACCAACTGAGCTACAGAGCCTCGAGCAGTTACCTGCCCGATTCACTAAAAGCCCCTCTAATGAAGGGCTTCTAGTGAAGCGATCCTGACGGGACTTGAACCCGCGACCTCCGCCGTGACAGGGCGGCGCGCTAACCAACTGCGCTACAGGACCTT
>JALRIY010000490.1 GCA_023255285.1 Algoriphagus sp. | reverse complement strand
GCTGACAAAGACCTTACATCCTTTGATGAGGATAAGGTTCGTTTAACCAAATACTATGGCTTAGTTCCCCGTCACCTCTACGTAGATGCGTTAATGGAAGAGGATGAAGACGAGATGTCTAAAGTCCTAAAGCCAGAAGAAGAAGAAAATAATGAAGAGGGGTATGTAGAGGTTATCATCGTTATTGCTAACGGCGGTACTCTGCTGAAGATTGAAGAAAACCCCTACATGATGCAAGACCGTCCTGTAGTAGCGTTCCCTTGGGATGTAGTTCCCTCACGCTTCTGGGGTCGCGGTGTTTGTGAGAAGGGTTATAACAGTCAGAAAGCTTTGGACGCTGAGTTGCGTGCTCGTATCGACGCACTAGCCCTCACTGTCCACCCCATGATGGCTATGGATGCCTCTCGTATGCCTCGTGGGTCTAAACTTGAGATTCGCCCCGGCAAGACAATCCTTACAAACGGCAACCCTGCTGAAATTCTACAGCCATTTAAGTTTGGTAACCTCGATCAAGTCACTTTCGCTCAAGCGGGTGAGTTGCAGAAG
>JALRIY010000048.1 GCA_023255285.1 Algoriphagus sp. | reverse complement strand
TGACCGAGCTGGAAATGATAACCTTTGGTA
Organism: Algoriphagus sp.; assembly: GCA_023255285.1. Lineage (GTDB taxonomy): Bacteria > Bacteroidota > Bacteroidia > Cytophagales > Cyclobacteriaceae > Algoriphagus. The sequence continues at coordinate 13,723 of JALRIY010000048.1, read as the reverse complement.
CATCGATCTAGTCAAAAAAGACACCGTACAGGTGACCAAAGACAAGACGGGTGACGTACCAGGAGCCCATTGGACACCAGATGGAGAATACATCGTCGTATCCAAAGGAAGACGAGTATCCAAACTATGGATGTACCACAAAGATGGGGGTGGAGGCATCCAACTCAACGATGCCCCTGCCACGATGAAGACCATTGACCCTTTTGTAAGCCCTGATGGGAAGAAAGTGTATTTCTCTTGGAGAACCGGTTCATGGAACTACAATGCTACCCTTCCTCAGTACCAAATCGGCTACTACGATTTTGATAAGGGAAAAATCACCAGCATCACCTCTCGCTACGGATCCGCCTTTACCCCTACCTTGAGTAAGGATGGCAACTGGATGGTCTATGGCACCAGATGGGAAGAAAAAACAGGTTTGGTCATTCGAGACCTAAGGTCTGGCGACGAGCGTTGGCTTGCTTACCCAGTACAACGGGATGAACAGGAGTCCATCGCACCACAAGGGGTACTTCCAGCCATGGCCTTCACGCCAGACAGCAAGTACGTAATTGCTTCTTATGGAGGAAAGTTCTGGAAACTTCCAGTAGATGGAAGTGCTGCCACAGAGATTCCTTTTGAAGCCAATGTCAACGTGGCCATGGGTCCTCGTTTGTACTTCAACTACGCAATTCAAGATACCACACACAAGTTGGCCAACCAGATTCGTGATGCAGTTCCTTCTCCCGATGGAAAAAAACTAGCGTTCACCGCCCTCAACCGCCTATATGTAATGGACTATCCAAACGGTACGCCTAAGCGTGTGACCAAACATGCCTTTACCGAAGCTATGCCAACTTGGAGCCCTGATGGCAGCCAATTGGTTTTTGTAACCTGGGAAGAAAAAAATGGAGGAAGCCTTTACAAAGCTAGTCTTGGAGACAAAGGTGTAGTCACCAAGGTCACCACTGAGTCTGCATTTTATTCAGGTCCAGTATGGGGTCCTAAAAATCGAATCCTCGTATTCAAAGGTCCAAAAAGAGCCTTGATTGAAGCAGAAGGCCCATTTGTAGATGGTTCTGAAGGTGAGTTGGTGTGGATTCCAGCTACAGGAGGCACCTTCCGAAAAATCATGGACGCTGGAAATTACGGCAATGCACACTTTACACAAGATACGAGCAGAATTTTCCTTAATGGAGGGGGTGGAGCACTCCTCAGCGTTAAGTGGGATGGAACAGACGAAAAAATTCATGCACGCATCACAGGAATCACTCCCTTTGGTTCGGCCGCTGACCCAAAACATGCGGATCACGATCATGGAAACGATGTACGTTACGTGATGGGAAAAGCATTTTCCAACGCAGATGCAGTCAACTATTGCATGCTTCCGGAAGGCGCTAATGCTCAAGAACCCTCGGTAAGACCTGCTAGTGCAAGTACAATTTACATGGCTCCTGTAGGAAATAAAGCCTTGGCTCAAATCAATAATAACGTCTATGTGGTCACTATCCCTACCGCGGGAAAGGTACCGACTATCAATGTAGCTGAGCCTAGTGCAAGTAACTTCCCCTCTAGACAATTGACCGAAATCGGTGGAGAATGGCCTTATTGGGAAGCCAATGGCGAAAAAGTACACTGGTCCCTAGGCAATGGACATTGGGTATATGATATCAATAAAGCAAAATTTGTAGAAGATTCCGTCAAAGCAGCCAAAAAGGATAAGATACGATTTGATGCAGACAGCGTGAGTACCTTAAAAGCAAAAGGAGAAGCCGCAGTAAAAATGGCAGATTCCTTGGCCAAGGCAGACAAGAAGCGCATCGACTCCCTATTCAAGGCCGATAAAGGCCTATTTAAGGCAGACAGCCTCCACAAGGCAGATCTCAAAAAGAAAGAAAGCTACAGCCCTGTAGAACATCAAGTAAAGGTATTCTTTGCCAAAGATACTCCGAAAGGAAGCATCTTACTTCAAAATGCTCGCATTGTCACGATGAAAGGAGATGAGGTCATCGAACAGGGAGACATTCTCATTGAAAACAACCGAATCAAAGCGGTAGGTAAAACAGGTACCCTGGATGCTACGGGTGCGAAAGTGATCGATGCCTCTGGCAAAACCATCACTCCAGGATTTATCGATACCCATGCGCACATGTGGCCTACTTGGGGATTGCATAAAAACTCGGTGTGGATTTATGCCGCCAACTTGGCCTATGGGGTGACCACTACCCGTGATCCTCAGACAGCCACTACCGACGTACTTACCTACGGGGACATGGTGGATGCAGGCATGATCCCTGGACCACGGGTGTATTCTACAGGTCCTGGAGTGGGCTATTGGATGTACAACCTGAAGTCACTGGAGCAAACCAAGAGTGTACTCAAGCAATACAGCAAGTACTACAATACCCAGTACATCAAAATGTACTTGGTGGGCAACAGACAACATCGTCAGTGGGTAATCATGGCTGCAAAAGAGCAGAAATTGATGCCTACCACCGAGGGAGGTTTGGACTACAAACTCAACATGACTCAACTATTTGATGGCTATCCAGGTCACGAACATTCCATCCCTGTATTCCCCTTGTACAAGGATGTAACGCAAACCATTGCCAAGAGTAAGATGGCCTACACACCTACGCTCTTAGTCGCTTATGGAGGACCTTGGGCAGAAAACTTCTACTACACCACGGAAAGCCCACTTCACGATCCAAAACTCAATCACTTTACGCCATACAACGAGCTCAATGAGAAAGCGCGTAGAAGAGTAGGTGGATTGGGGGGATGGTTTGCTCCTGAAGATCATGTATTCCAAAAGCATGCACAAGGTGTCAATTCCATTGTTAGCCAAGGAGGTCTGGCTGGGGTAGGGTCTCATGGCCAACTTCAAGGACTAGGATACCATTGGGAGCTTTGGTCCATCGCAAGTGGAGATATGAAAAACCTAGACGCCTTGAAAGTAGCCACCATTTTGGGTGCGGAGGCACTTGGTTTGGATAAAGAATTGGGAAGTATTGAGGTAGGCAAATTAGCCGACATGGTGATCTTAGACAAAAACCCTTTGGAGAATATCCGAAATACAAACTCCATCACCCATGTAGTCAAAGATGGTCGCGTGTACGATGGAGAAACCTTGGACGAAATCCTACCTACACCACGTAAACTGGATGCCAGCCAGTGGACGAAGGTTGCTCCTAAGGTGACTACGACGGTAAAGGAGTAAAGAAAGGTTTTGTAAACTGATGACTGCCTACGGTCGACAGCAGATTACTTAGAGTTCAACATTTATTTCCTTTGGGAGACCGTTAAATACGGTTTTCTGAAAAGCGCCAAAAAAGCCAGTCAGGATTACTGACTGGCTTTTTTTATGGATTGAGATACCAGATGGTCGCGTTTAATACCGTAGCAAAACTGACCCAAAGCAGGTAGGGAATCAATAAAGCGGCAGCCCAGGAATTGATTTGGCGAAAGGTTAGAATGCAAAAAAGAATACAGGTCCAAAGAGGAACAATTACCAGTACCCCTAAAAGTGGGTTTTGGGCGCCAAAAAATGCGGGTGACCAGAGCAAGTTGAGGAAAAGCTGTACAAAATACAGGGTAAGGGCTTGCTTTTTGAGGGGGTGATTGCTTTTCCAAATCAGAAAACAGGCTATTCCCATCAACACATAGAGTGTGGTCCATACCGGACCAAAAAGCCAGCTTGGAGGATTCCAAGAGGGTTTATTGAGCGTTAAATACCAGGTTTGGACGGAACTCAGGGTAAAGAATGCCCCTAAACCTCCCGCAATTTGGGGAAGGAGCAGGCTGACAAGGAGTTTGAAGGGATTGGACATGACTTAAATTGTTTCTAACAAGGTACGGAAAGCAATGGCTTGATCCTGGTACCTTTCCTGTGTTTTGGCACGCAGGGCTGGTGCATGCATTCGTTCGTACTGCAACATGCGGTCCATACTATCGGTAAAATATTGAATGCAATAGTTGACCGAACCATCCTCAGAATGGTGTACCAAACGGTAAAAAACATGATGGTGGAAAATCCCTGTTGCCAAAACCTCGGGAATGTGGCTAGTTTTCATCCAAGAGATAAAGTCTTCTTCGATGGCTGGGCTTAGATTAAAGGTAATATTGTACAGGATCATAAGTCAAGAAAAGGGTTTTGCTTACCTTTGTGGAGAACAATTTCAAAGGAACAAAGTTAGAAATCCCAAACAAAATACCTCCCAAGGTCTATCCACTATGCATACACTAGATTCCCATGAAGGTAAGGCGCTACCATCTCGCGTGTGGATTGGGAAAATTATCTTGGTTGCCTTACATGTGGTGGGAGCAATTGGACTCAGTATACCTGAGTTCAGGGACTTATTTTTAAAGTTGACTCCCTTTCATTTATTGGCTACAATGGGGCTCATCTTAGCCTTCCATCGAGGATGGTCAGATTCCTTTCCAATTTTTGGAGCAGCTGCATTTTGGATTGGATTTGGATCTGAATTGATTGGTGTCCATACGGGTTATTTGTATGGTGATTATATCTATGGTCCTACCTTGGGAGTGCAATTGTGGGAAGTTCCCTTGGTAATTGGAGTCAACTGGTTTGTGCTTAGTTACCTTACAGGATCAATATTTCACAAGACGCCTAATGATTGGGTTGCCGCATTTTTTGGAGCAGCCGCCATGACTGCTTTGGATTTCATCTTGGAACCAGTGGCCATCTCCCTTAATTTTTGGGCTTGGAAGTGGGATAGTATTCCGATGAGTAATTATTTAGGCTGGTTTGGCGTATCCTTTTTGATTCAGCTCATCTGGAGGAAAGCAAATTTTGAAAAATACAATCCCTTGGCATCCTGGCTATTAATCACTTGGATAATATTTTTTACCCTTTTGAATTTTACAGTGCTGGAATAATCCATTTACTTATTTGACAAAATCCTAAATCACAACAATTTATCCCTTACTAGAGTTACGCTTACAATGTTTATGTCTATTGTCTATATCACTATTGGATTTACCGCTATGGAATTAGCTGGTTGGTTTATTCATAAGTACTTGATGCATGGGCCCCTTTGGATGATTCACAAAACCCATCACAGTCCTTCTCATTCATTTTTTGAGTGGAATGACCTGTTTTCTTTACTATTTGGAAGCATTGCAATGGTTTTAATCTTTCTGGGGGTAGAAACATTGGATTACAGATTTTGGATGGGCATCGGGATTAGTTTGTATGGCATGCTTTATTTTGTACTGCATGATGTCTTAGTGCACCGCCGGCTTCGTTGGTTTAGCAAACCAAAGCATCCAATATTGAAAGGAATATACAAGGCCCACCAGGCCCATCATAAAACCAACCAAAAGGACGATGCTGTTTCTTTTGGCTTATTCTTAGTACCCAAAGAATTCTTTAAAAAGGAGGAACAGTGAGCACGTATTCTATAAAAGATCTTGAACAATTGTCTGGAATCAAGGCGCACACGCTTCGGATTTGGGAGCAACGGTACAACTTGCTACAGCCAAAGCGGACAGATACCAACATTCGATTTTACGATGACGATGACCTAAAGCTAATATTGAACGTAGCATTACTCAATGACAATGGAATCAAAATAAGTAAAATTGCTTCCATGTCCCCCAACGAGTTACGTGAGGAAGTCATGAAGCTCACAGAAAGATCATTAACTCATGACGATCAAATTCATGCCTTGACTATCTGTATGATTGAAATGGATGAGGAGCGATTTGATAAAATTTTAAGTACCAATATTCTGAAATTAGGCTTTGAGCAAACCATGCTCAATGTGATCTACCCCTTTATGTCCAAAATTGGGGTTTTGTGGCAGACGGGAGCTATCAACCCTGCTCAAGAACATTTTATTTCAAATCTGGTGCGCCAAAAATTAATCGTGGCTATTGATGGGCAAATTCCTCAACAAGGAGGTAAAAAATTCTTACTCTTTCTACCTGAAGGAGAATTGCATGAAATCTCTATCCTTTTTGCGAGCTATTTAATCAAATCCAAAGGGCACAAGGTCATCTATTTGGGCCAGAGCACCCCGAACGATGATTTGCTATCTGTTTTCAAGTTGCACCAGCCGGATTACCTATTGACTGTGATTACGACTTCTCCCTCTTCGGAGTATGTGCAAGAATACATCAATGCACTGGCTGATCGATTTGCAAGTGCTCAAATCCTTGTTACTGGATACCAAGTATTGGGACAAGATCTAAGTTTTCCTGAAAATGTAAGCCAAATGAGCTACATCCGAGACATCAAGGATCTACTAGAAGAACTCGTTCCAACATTCCAAGAAAAATAGTTAAACAAAATTATTTAACTCTTAAACAAAATTATTTTCCAAAAAACGGCCTTATTCGAGAATTAAGGCCGTTTTTTTGTTTTATTCTGCCCAATTGTCTTTTTCTGTTTAAACTTTTTTAAAATTTATTCCACAAAATGCTTGCACTTTGTTTAATCGTTGCTAGATTTGATTAAACAAAACGCTATTCACATGACTACTCTAGAATTTAGCTACTCTTTACAAAAGCTCTCTAGCTCTTTGAAGCCATTTGCCATGAAGCTCACTCGAGATGTAGACGATGCCAACGACCTCTTGCAGGATACGATGGTAAAAGCATTTACCAACAAAGATAAATTCACTGAGGGGACCAATCTGAAGGCTTGGTTGTATACCATCATGAAGAATACCTTCATCACCAACTACCAGCGAATGGTACGTAGAGGGACTTTTGTAGATACTACAGATAATTTACATTACCTCAACTCAAGCGATGCATTGATTGAAAATGGCGTCTTTGGTAATTTCACTATGGATGATATCCAGCATGCGATTCAAAAATTAGATGAGGTCTACAAAACTCCTTTTCTGATGCACTTTAAAGGATTCAAATACCATGAAATTGCAGACAAACTCCAAATTCCTATTGGTACTGTAAAAAATAGAATCCATATTGCTCGCAAGCTATTGAAAGAAGACCTGATGGTCTACAAGCACAAAAATTAATTTTATGTCAAAAAAACATGTGGTAGTCATTGGATCCGGATTTGCCGGCTTATCCGCAGCTACCCACCTGGCAGACAAGGGCAATTGCACCGTTACCTTACTTGAAAAAAATGATTCCCCTGGAGGAAGAGCTAGAAAGTTCGAGCACCAGGGGTTTGTTTTTGATATGGGGCCAAGTTGGTACTGGATGCCTGATGTATTTGAAACCTATTTTGCCCATTTTGGGAAAAAGCCATCTGATTTCTATGAGCTTATCCGCTTAGATCCGTCCTATGCGGTCATCTACGGACAAGAGGATGTTTTGGATATTCCTGCCAACATGGAAGAATTTAAAGCGATGCTCGAAGGAATCGAACCAGGAGCGGCTACCAATCTGGACAAATTCCTAGCTCAAGCCAAGTACAAGTATGAAGTTGGTATTCACGACCTCGTCCATCGCCCAAGTAGATCTCTTTTCGAGTTTGCCTCTCCACGCCTCTTACTAGACATGATCCGGATGGATATCTTTCAATCCATGTCCAAGCATGTTCGTAGCTACTTCAAACACGAAAAGATTGTCCGTCTCATGGAATTTCCAGTTCTCTTCCTTGGGGAAACGGCCAATAACATCCCAGCGCTTTACAGTTTGATGAATTACGCAGACATTGCCTTGGGAACCTGGTATCCCAAGAAAGGAATGCATGAAATTATCAAAGGGATGGTAGCTTTGGCAGAAGAAAAAGGCGTAAAATTCAGGTACTCATCAGAAGTTGATCAAATTGAGATATCCCATGGAACTGCCAAAAGCCTCGTTCTTCGTTCAGGCGAACGAATTGAGGCAGACATTGTAGTGGCAGGAGCGGATTACCACCATGTGGATAAACACCTACTCGATCCAACGTACAGCAACTATACCGAAGGCTACTGGAACACCCGTGTCATGGCTCCTTCGAGTTTGCTCTTTTACCTTGGGGTAAATAAGCGCCTAAAGAATCTACGTCACCATAACCTTTTTTTCGATGAGCCACTAGGACCGCATGCTGATGCCATTTATACCAATCCTAGATGGCCAGAAAAACCGCTTTTCTATGCTTCCGTACCCTCTATCACCGACCCTACAGTCGCTCCAGATGGGATGGAAAACCTCTTTTTACTAGTCCCACTCGCACCAGATTTGGAGGATACAGAAGAGATGCGTGAAAAATACTTTCACCTCATCCTCGACCGCTTGGAAAAGCTTTCCGGCCAAGAAATTCGCTCGCACATCGTCTACAAACGTTCTTATGCACACAACGATTTCAAGTCGGATTACCACGCATTCAAAGGCAACGCCTATGGACTCGCCAATACGCTGATGCAAACGGCCATTTTGAAGCCAAGTCTCAAGAGTAAAAAAGTGAGCAATTTATATTACACGGGTCAATTGACCGTCCCTGGACCGGGTGTTCCTCCCTCCCTTATTTCCGGACATGTGGTGGCTAAAGAAGTGATGAAAGAGAATAATTTGTAAACAAAAAGGTATATTACGTACATGGATGCCATTTCCCTATATGACCAAACTACCTTAGAGTGCAGCAAGCTAATCACGCAGCGCTACAGTACAAGTTTTACTTTGGGCATAAAAACCTTAGCGACAAAATTCCATCTCCCGATTTATGCAATCTATGGCTTTGTGCGCTATGCAGATGAAATTGTAGATACCTTTCACAATCAGGACAAAAAAGCGCTCCTAGAACGTTTCAAAAAAGACACCTATGAGGCCATAGAAGCAAAGATTTCCTTAAATCCGGTCCTTCATGCCTTTCAACTTATAGTCAATCAGTACAAGATTGACCTAGATCTCATAGCGGCTTTTTTACATTCCATGGAGATGGATTTAGATTTCAAAACGTACAACGACTCTAAGTACCATGAATATATCTATGGCTCTGCAGAAGTTGTAGGCTTGATGTGCTTGAAGGTCTTTTGTCAGGGAAATGAATCAGAATACCAACGCTTGAGAGAACCTGCCTGTAAATTGGGGGCCGCCTTTCAAAAGGTCAACTTTCTAAGAGATATCAAAAGTGATTATGAAGAAAGAGGAAGAGTATATTTCCCAGGGGTAGATTTTAACCGTTTCGACACTTCTGTCAAATCCCTCATCGAAGAAGACATCCAAAAAGATTTTGACGATTCGCTGATTGGGATTGCAGGTCTACCTGATGGAGCTAAACTCGGGGTAAAAGTGGCCTACTTGTACTACCAAAAGCTGTTTGATAAGATCAAAAAGCTCCCGCCAGAGACGATTACACAACAGCGGGTGCGCATTCCAAATGCTAGAAAATTGAGTTTGCTTTTTGGAAGTTATGTAGAAAATAAACTAGGTTTCTCCTGATGGAAAAATACCTCTATTTAGGCGTACTTCTTTTTGCAATTAGTTATCCACTAGCACAATCCTTCGAGCACCGAATTCGCTATGCAAGTAAATGGAAATCCCTTTTTCCGGGCATGGCAATCACAGCAGCTTTTTTTATCCTCTGGGACCTGTGGTTTACCCAACTCGGTGTTTGGGAGTTTAACCCTACTTACATTCTAGGTTTTTTTCTTATCAACCTCCCGCTAGAAGAATGGCTTTTCTTTTTTATCGTTCCATTTGCCTCTGTATTCATTTATGAGGTCTTGATTTACTTCTTCCCTAAGGATCCATTTAAACCAGTTGGGAAGGTATTTATTGGGATTCTCGTCCCATTATTACTCGTACTCAGTATCCTCCACCTCGACAAGTGGTATACCTCGATCAACTTTTTAGTAGGGGCACTAGCATTGACGATTCACTACCTCCTATTCAAAGAAAAATATTTGGGTCGGTTTATTTTTGCTTATCTCGTCCACCTCATTCCATTGATGATTTGCAATGGGATTCTGACTGGAGGACTAACAGAAGAGCCTGTGGTAATTTATAACAATTCCGAAAATCTTGGCATTCGGATTTGGACGGTACCTATCGAAGATTTGATATACTCCATGACCTTATTGCTGATGAACATTAGCTTCCTTGAATACTTCCGAAAAACCCAAACAATTTCCCCAAATCGTGGTTAATATGAGCATGAAACACCTACAAGTTCAAATAGATGATCATTCGGGCTTCTGCTTTGGTGTGGTGTATGCCATCGAAATGGCAGAAGAAATACTCGAGGAGCAAGGTTATCTCTATTGCCTAGGTGACATTGTTCACAACGACGAGGAAGTCAGTAGACTGAACCGAAAAGGGTTAAAGATTATTGACCATAGCGAATTGCATGAGTTGAGAAATGAAAAGGTTCTTATTCGCGCCCACGGAGAGCCCCCTTCAACCTACGAACTTTCAATCAAAAATAATCTAACCCTGATTGATGCCAGCTGTCCGGTGGTACTCAAACTTCAGAACCGGATCAAAAATTCCTTTGACAAGGAAGACAATATCTACATTTACGGCAAGCACGGACATGCAGAAGTAATTGGACTTCTGGGTCAAACCAATAATAAGGCGGTGGTATTCCAAGATATTTCGGAATTGGATATTCCCAATCTCCCTAAGAACATTACGCTATACAGCCAAACCACCAAAAGCACCGACAAATTCTACGAAATCAACGAGATTTTGAGAGAAAATGGAATCACGGTGAATACAAATGACACGATTTGTAGACAAGTTTCAAACCGAGATAAGGAGTTGCGAAGTTTTGCTGAAAAGTTTGATAAAATCATATTTGTTAGCGGCACCAAATCTTCTAATGGCAAAGTACTTTACAATGTTTGCAAGGAGAAAAACGAACACACTTTCTTTGTGTCCAACCCTGACCAAATAGAAGACAGTTGGTTTGGACCTAGCGAATCAGTAGGCATCTGCGGCGCTACCTCCACACCCATGTGGCTCATGGAGCAGGTTCGAGAGCGTATTTTAACCTTCTAATCGCTCTCTCATGGAGGCTAATTCAAGCATAGGTACTGTTGACCCCAAAGGTCTTTTAATAGGTTGGGGTATCATCCTCACCTGGACACTTTCCTTAGCTTTTTTACTCACTTGGGAATTTTCTTGGGCGAATCCCTTAACTTTTTTGGCCATTTTAGTCCAAACGCATCTGTACACTGGACTATTCATCACTGCACACGATGCGATGCACGGTATCGTTTCCTCCAATAAAAAAGCCAATCACTTCACCGGATGGATCGCAGCAATATTATTTTCTTACAACTTTTATTGGAAACTATTTCCCAAGCACCACGAACACCATCGCTACGTAGCCACAGATAAGGATCCAGATTACCATGCATCAGGAAAGTTTTTCAGATGGTATTTGAGCTTTATCCTCCAATACCTAAACCTCTGGCAATTTCTACTGATGGCAGTCACCTTCAATCTACTCAAATTGGTGCTGCCCACTGAAAACTTAATCATTTTCTGGATGGTTCCTGCAGGACTCTCCACGCTTCAGCTCTTTTTCTTTGGTACTTTCTTGCCTCACATGGGCGAACAGACCAATGAACACCATTCGAACTCACAGTCCAAAAACCATTTTTGGGCATTTATTAGTTGCTACTTCTTTGGTTATCACTTTGAACACCACGATTCTCCTGGCACTCCTTGGTGGCGACTATGGCGTGTAAAAGAAAGACAAGGCACCTAATTTTTCCTATCAACGACGCTAAAGAACTATTTATTTCCCCTATTAGTATAAACCAGTAAGGGAATACTTCGGTTATCACCTTAGAGATTGCAAAAAACGACCTAGTACTTAGTCACTACACCAACTCATTCCCTTATGCGATTACCGCTACTCTTATGTCTAGTCTTTATATCCCTTTCTAGCTTGGGTCAAGGAATCATTCGTGGAAAAATCACCAATTCCATCAATAACCAAGGCGTCCCCTTCGCCAATGTGATTCTACTTAATACTGATCTAGGAGCCATCTCTGATGAGAATGGAAACTATGAAATTGTGAATGTGCCCTCAGGACTGTACAATGTCAGAGCTAGCTACGTAGGCTACAAATCCAATACCGCCTTCGAAATCCAAGTGAGCTTGGCTAAGCCTGTACTATTGGATTTTAGCCTAGTAGAAGATGCCTCCGAACTTAGCGAAGTGCTGGTTAGCAGTGAATTTACTCGTTCGGAAGACACTCCACTTTCAGTGCGCAAACTAAACACCAATGAAATTGAGCGCTATCCAGGCGGCAATCGAGACATTTCCCGAGTGATCCAATCCTTGCCAGGTGTAGCAAGCACACCCAGTTTTCGTAACGACATCTTGATTCGTGGAGGTGCGCCCAATGAAAATCGCTTTTTTGTAGATGAAATTGAAGTCCCTGTAATCAATCACTTCGCCACCCAAGGGTCCTCCGGAGGGCCAGCTGGAATCTTGAACGTCAACTTGATCAAAAATGTGGACCTTATCACGGGGGGCTTCCCAGCTAATCGCATGAATGGGTTAAGTTCCTTCTTTGAGTTTCAACTGAAAGAAGGAAGAAGGGATCGAATGGCTACCCAATTGACTGTAGGTGCTTCCGAACTCACTTTATCCAATGAAGGTCCTATTTCCGAAAAGTCAACTTACATTCTTTCTGCCCGAAGGTCGTATTTGCAAGGCTTATTTCGTTTACTCAATCTCCCATTTTTACCTACATTCAACGATTTTCAGGTAAAAACTACAACAAAAATCAATGATAAAACCGAATTGACTTTTATTGGCATTGGGGCCATTGACCAATTTGTTTTAAACGAGGAGGTCCCTGAAGAAGAAACCCAGGAAGAAAAAGATGATCGCCTTTACCTGCTCAATGTATTACCAGTACAAACCCAATGGAATTACACCACGGGGGCCAAATTAAAGCGGTTTCGAGACAATGGTTTTTGGACCTTTGTGCTGAGCCGAAATATGCTCAACAACGAATCCTATAAATATGCCGGAAATCAGGAAGGAGACGAAAAAAATCTGCTTTTCCGATACCGCTCCCAAGAGTCAGAAAATAAGTTTCGCGCAGAAAACAGTATTTTTGGGAAGGGGTATTCCCTCAAGTACGGGGTCAATTTAGAGTACTCTCGCTACCTCATCGACAACTTTGATCGCATCGCCTTGTCTCAGACTGGAGGCACCATTGAAATTTTAGCTGTTTCCAACTACAGTAGCTATGGGGCTTTTGTATCGGGAACTCGAAATTGGTTTGGCGATCGGCTATTGCTTAGCGGAGGCGTGAGGGTAGATGGTTCAGATTTTGCCAAAACGGCATCCAATCCCCTCAACCAACTGAGTCCTCGGTTTTCTGTTTCTTACCAACTCAAGCCCAATCTTTTTGCTACTGCCAATGCAGGCATCTACTACCAGCGGCCAGCTTATACCATTCTCGGTTACCAAAATTCGGCAGGTGCATTTGTGAATCAAGAAAGGGACGTCCGCTTTATCCGGAATTCGCAACTGATTGGGGGAATCGAATACCTGTTTCCTGAGAAAGCACGGAGATTTACAGCAGAAGCATTTTACAAGCGATACAGCAACTACCCAACTTCTATTCGGAACGGGATTTCTCTGGCCAACCTAGGGGCAGACTTCGGCGCCATCGGCAACGAGCCCGTGCTTTCAAATTCCACAGGCAGGGCCTATGGGCTGGAATTTTTGGCACAGCAGCGTCTGTACAATAATTTTTATGGAATCGCTTCCTTGACCTTGGTCCGCTCGGAGTTTACCAACCCCAACTCGGAGGGTATGATTCCATCTTCTTGGGACAATGGTTTTATT
>JALRIY010000489.1 GCA_023255285.1 Algoriphagus sp. | reverse complement strand
AGCGGCATTAGAGGCGCTTGTAGAGGCGGCTGAGGCAGAGGTAGCGGCAGCGGTTTGAGCGGCTTCTGCGGCTGTCTGAGCCGTTTGAGCGGCAGTGGCGCTAGTAGCTGCGTTGGTAGCAGAAGTCGAAGCGGCTGAGGCGCTAGAGGCGGCAGCAGTGGCGCTAGTAGCGGCATTGGTAGCCTGAGTGGAGGCTGTGCTTGCGCTAGTAGAGGCTGAAGCGGCACTAGCGGCTGCATTAGTCGCTTGTGTTGTAGATGTTGACGCGCTAGTGGCAGCACTTGAAGCACTGGTAGCGGCGGCAGAGGCAGAGGTAGCGGCATTACCAGCACTTGATGAAGCGGCGGCTGCGGCATCTTCTGAACGAATAGTTAGGGCTGTAACAGCCGAGATGGAAGCATCATTGGTAGCATCTCCACTACCACCAGAGCCACGGTAAATAGCCATGTTTTCTCCTTGTTGAACTCTTGTTGAAAGGCTCTAACAAAAGCCCTTTAACAAAAGAGGGAAGCCTCCGAAGAGACCTCCCACTAGCCTAATTAGGCAGCC
>JALRIY010000488.1 GCA_023255285.1 Algoriphagus sp. | reverse complement strand
ATTACCCTGTTTATTGTTTTATTAATAAACAAGGGTTTGAAAAAAACAATTAAATGGGCAGGATTAGGTTCTATTGATACCGTATTTGGTTTTATTTTTGGAATAATAAAAGGCTATATTTATTTTATATCTCTATTTACTATCATTAATTTTTTACATCCAAATGACAGGTGGCCAGACTATTTAAATAAAGGTTTAACTTTTGATTATATTATCTGGGGAAATGAACTTATGATTGAAGCATTTCCAAAAAGATACGAATACTTGGATAAAAGTAGAGAAAAATTAGATAAAATCAAATAAAACAAATGAATGTATAAATGACTTTTAATTATTTTTATTATACTAAGGTTTTGTGGAAGATAGATTAAAAGAAGAGTGTGGCGTCTTTGGTGTTTACAATCATCCAGAAGCATCAGCATTAGTTGCGCTGGGCTTACATGCTCTGCAGCATAGAGGACAAGAGGCTTGTGGAATAAACTCATTTGATGGAAAAAACTTTTATTTAATCAAAAGAAGAGGTTTGGTAGGTGATAATTTTACAGATCCT
>JALRIY010000487.1 GCA_023255285.1 Algoriphagus sp. | reverse complement strand
CACCAACCATAACTCCACCAAAAATTTCTAAAATAGAACTATGAGTATAAGGATTTTTATTTGTATCGTAAAAATAAATACCTAATGTAATAACTACAATAGGTAACAATCCTTTCATGTATTCATTTAAGTGATGCATAATTTATTTATTAAATTGGTGGGCCAGATAGGAATCGAACCTATTACCTACTGATTATGAGTCAGTTGCTCTAACCGAATGAGCTACAAGCCCTAATATCATCTATATTGATGATAATAGTTTTTATCGTTTATTTCAACGATAATAAGGTGCCAGTGGAGGGATTGATTACCCACACGATGTCCATTTCGGATACACCACCTTTCTAGAATTACGGGACGTCTAATAGTTTTTATTCGAATTCAAACTATTCTTTCCGCCACACTGGCATATGTGGAGATGGAGGGAGTCGAACCCACGACCCTCTGCGTGCAAGGCAGATGCTCTAGCCAACTGAGCTACATCCCCATTTAACGTATCAGAGGTGGGAGTCGAACCCACACGCACCTTACGGCACAAAAGATTTTAAGTCTTTCTTG
>JALRIY010000486.1 GCA_023255285.1 Algoriphagus sp. | reverse complement strand
CACTAGCGGCTGACGCTGTTGCGCTTGTAGCTGATGCTGTTGCACTGTTGGCTGCTGCTGTCTCACTAGCTGCTGCGGCTGTTTCGGAAGCGGCTGCGGCTGTCTCAGAGGCTGCGGCGGCTGTTTCACTTGCAGCGGCGTTAGTCTCGCTCGTTGCAGCGGCTGTTTCTGATGATGCCGCATTAGTAGCACTCGTAGCGGCGGCTGTGGCGCTTGTAGAAGCTTGACCAGCACTGGTTGCTGCTGCGGTAGCTGATGCGGCGGCGGCGACTGCTTGTGTTGTAACAGCAGTAATAGTGGCGTCTTGGTTATTCTCACCAGCGCCACCAATCCCACGATAAATAGCCATGTTTTCTCCTTGTTGAACTCTTGTTGAAAGGCTCTAACAAAAGCCCTTTAACAAAAGAGGGAAGCTTGTGGAGCCTACTTTAAGAAATAGACTCCACAAATAAGGTAGTGGAGCCCGTAGACTCCACAAACCTTAAATGCTCTTAGGCAGGCATTGCGATTGCAACGGCTGCTTCATCACGCAACTCTTTCACGCCGTACAGCATGTCAGAGGTAAACA
>JALRIY010000485.1 GCA_023255285.1 Algoriphagus sp. | reverse complement strand
CCAAAGCGTAGTTATTAACGCCGTTTATTGTTTGATAGGTATTCAAAGGTTTCCATCTAACCTTGCTTGCAGTTGTACTAACACTTCATATCTGTCAATACCAGGCATCCCCATATGTTAAAGAACTTTTTACTTTTGCTGTAGTGGGAGGATTCGAACACTCCACGATGCGATTCAGTAAGTAACACATTCTTGCAAGATGGTGGTCTACCCCATATTACTTACCTATTTCGTTCTCACCACCCCCGAGACAGGAGGGCTTGTCTGCCACGATTGTTATTACACAATCAATTCCAACACACTACAATGTTTCATCTTTTTTGATGTCAAATGTTGCGTTATGAAAAATTCTTATTTGAGATGAATTGTAATGTCTAACTATACCACCATCACATAATACTACACACCAAATATCATTTTCAAACATACCACTATCAGTAACGTAGATTGCGTATCCATCTTTGTTACCTTCTACTACTACTGGTATTGGTTTTTTGAACTCTAACATCATACTTTGGCAGAGAGTGAGGGATTCGAACCCCCGAGACTTTTACATCTGCCGGTTTTCAAGACCG
>JALRIY010000484.1 GCA_023255285.1 Algoriphagus sp. | reverse complement strand
TAGCCAATAAGGTTAAGTGGTAACACAAAGGAATACTATGGAAGACTACGAAAAGAATTTCCCAGACCAAAAACTAGAAAACTGGGTAATGGACAAGGCTGAACGGTGGCGAGACCATTACAACTCCAACTATAAAGAGAAGTTTGACGAGTATTATCGCTTGTGGCGTGGTATTTGGGCCGCTGAGGACAAGACCCGTGAGAGTGAGCGCAGTCGTCTTATCTCTCCTGCGTTGCAACAGGCGGTTGAGAGTGCTGTGGCTGAGGTCGAGGAAGCTACTTTTGGTCGTGGTAAGTGGTTTGACATTGACGATGACCGACAAGACCAAGACAAAGGTGACATTGAGTTCCTTAAACGTCAGCTAGATGAGGACTTTAAGTTCACCAAGACCCGTCGTGCAGTGGCAGAGTGTCTGATTAACTCTGCTGTGTTCGGTACAGGGTGCGCTGAGTTGGTGTTGGAAGAGGTTAAGGAGATGAAACCTGCGACACAGCCAATCATGGATGGTGCAATGCAGGCTGTCGGTGTGAATGTGAGCGACCGTGTGGTTGTTAAACTGCGCCCAATCCTTCCTCAGA
>JALRIY010000483.1:258-580 GCA_023255285.1 Algoriphagus sp. | reverse complement strand
AAAGGGTGGAGTTTGAAATTATCACTACAAAAATAGAAATTTATTCTATATTTTTTAAAATCGGGTCTTTTTTAAGGTGTTTTTTCTAAATTTTTATAGAATTTTAATTTTTAGACCTCTTTTTAACCCATATTTTTGAAAAATTACGTTTTCAAAGGCGTTTACTAAAGAAATTGCAAAAACCTCGAGATTGCCTACCTTTGCTCTATAAATCTGTTCCACTGCTGCTGTGAAGAAAGTTGCTTTTTATACGCTGGGTTGCAAGCTCAATTTCTCGGAAACGTCGACCATTGCGCGTCAGTTTGAAGAAAAGGGCTTCCTG
>JALRIY010000483.1:0-235 GCA_023255285.1 Algoriphagus sp. | reverse complement strand
ACATCATCAACACTTGTTCGGTGACCGAAAATGCCGACAAGAAGTGTAAGAAGTTGGTACGGGAAGCAAAAAAAATCTCTCCAGACTCCTATGTGGCGATTATCGGTTGCTACGCGCAGCTGAAGCCTACCGAAATCGCAGAAATTGAAGGCGTGGATGCCGTCCTCGGCGCTGCCGAAAAATTCCGATTACTGGAGTTACTCGACGGATTTGCTAAGGAACAGGAAACCAAGGT
>JALRIY010000482.1 GCA_023255285.1 Algoriphagus sp. | reverse complement strand
AACATCAACATCATAATCATACGCACGAAAATCATAGTCATGGCCATGATCATCACAACCATGACCACCACTCTGGTGGTGCGGTACTGATGAGCCTCAGCACTGTAATAGTCGCATTGAATGCACAATTATTAAAACGTCAAATCAAGAAATAAGATGAAAAATATAAATAGATCAACAGTCATTATCGCCATTAGCACACTAGCTATTGGTCTGATATTGGGATGGTTAATATTCGGTGGCACTGATAAGACTTCCGAGAATGAACACATCCACAACGCTAGTGAGGCAAAAGAGACAATTTGGACTTGCTCCATGCACCCTCAGATCAGAAAAAATGAACCAGGTGATTGTCCTATTTGCGGAATGGATTTAATTCCGATGGAAAGCGAAACCAATGAAGTTGACCCAATGGCGGTAAGTATGTCTCCAACAGCCATGCAGCTCGCTCAGGTTCAAACCATGAAAGTTGGAAGGGGCAATACTAATAAATCTTTACGCTTAACAGGAAAAGTACAGGCCGATGAACGATTGCTTTACACGCAATCTTCTCACATACCTGGTAGGGTTGAAAAACTAAC
>JALRIY010000481.1 GCA_023255285.1 Algoriphagus sp. | reverse complement strand
TACACAATAATAGTAGGGGAGGTAATTGCCCTACTAGAGGATGCAGAAATTGAGTATTAAGTAGTAAAAAATTCCTCCCTAGTTGTAAGGTTCTAGGGGGGGATATAAAAAAAGTAAAAATAATTATCAAAACATTAGGTTCGTATTAGAATAATAACTATATTTGTAACGGCAATTAAGCCAAGTTAAAAATCAAAATTATGAAAGTTATCACACAAAAAAGTATCCAAGCCTTTAATAGTAACAAGGCTATCAAGTTAAGCAATACAGAGGTAAGAGTAGAAGAGGGTAAAACAAAACTATACCTTTTCGGTAATCTAATTGCGGTAAAAGAAGAGGGGGTTTTAAGAGTATCAAATGCAGGTTGGGATACTAACACTACAAAGGAAAGACTTAATGCCCTAGACAACGTACATATCAAGCAGAAGAACTTTCAGTGGTACTTGAATGGGGAAGAGTGGAATGGAGCGTGGAGAACAATTAATTAAGTTTAACTAGGTAAGTATAGGGGGGGATGTTTGTGTCATAGCTACCCCTCCCTAGAAACCCCAATAAAAAGAGTATGGTTAGGGATAGGATAGATA
>JALRIY010000480.1 GCA_023255285.1 Algoriphagus sp. | reverse complement strand
ACTATAAATTGGCTACACTTTTGATCCAGGATGGCTTAATCGGTAAAGTAAGTAGAGTAAGAGCTTGGTGTCCAAAAAATTGGGGTTACGATGGTCCAGAACCAACTGGACAAGATACTATTCCAGAAAACTTAGATTGGAATTTATGGTTAGGCACCGCTAAAGAAAGGCCTTACAAGGATAAAATATATCATCCAGGAATGTGGAGAAAACTTGTTGACTTTGGATGTGGAACACTTGGTGATATGGGTGTTCATATTTTTGATACTCCTTACAATGCATTGAACCTTGATGTTCCACTAACGATTACAAATAAGTGTAGAAAACCCAATGGATTTGGATTTCCTGAAGATAATTATGTTGAATATGAATTTCCTGGTACTCAATACACTACAGAAAAACTTACTTGGATATGGGAGGATGGAAAAGGTTCACCATCAAATCATAAAGATTTAAAACTACCTAACAAAGATAAGCTTCCACTGCAGGGGGCAATGTTTATTGGAGAAAATGGAAAAAAGCTTCTTTTACCTCATTTTATGGAATTACCAAAACTCATTAACAATGGTAAATACGAAGAATTTG
>JALRIY010000047.1 GCA_023255285.1 Algoriphagus sp. | reverse complement strand
TGATTTTTTTTGATAGTGCTAGTAAATCTAGCAGTGGGAATAAAAAAAGAAAGGATGGGATACACTCCCTTTTCTAACTATTAAAAATAAGTTTAATTTAAATTATTTAAACAACTGATTTTAAATTAATTATATTAAATTTATAGATATCTAAATTAGATAAGACTAAAAAAATTAGAGTTGACTAAATAAATATAAAACCAATAAATCACCTTTTTTGAAGAGTAATTACCTTCCTACCTCAGTTCCTTGACGTGAATGAAATGGTACTATCTGATCAATGAAATCTGGACAGGAAATCGTATAGATTCTTTTAAAAGATTGGACTAAAAAAATCCCAATGGCATCACCAAGGGGAGTTGACTGACTGTTAATTTAACTTAATAATTAGCAGTTTAATTTCTTTTTTTTGTCAATCCCGTTGTGATTTTTGTAGTTTCTGCTTTTCCGATTTTTCAACACTAACCAAAGAAAAAAAGGTTTGAGGTTCAATTAGGAGAGCAGGGAATTGTTGACTGTGGTCTGTCAACGATTATCCACAGTATTTAATAGGCGAGCTGAGTTACTGGCATGATTACGAATAATCATATAGTGGTTTTTGTAGGTTTAAAAATTAAGGTTTTGGTACTTGGAGTTTGCCGGTTTGGTTGAAAAAATCAGAGGGTTTCACGCAATACCTTATGGCGGAATTTTGCCTTAGTTTTCCTAGATCAAAACTACTTGGTTCGGACATCCTTTAAATTTTATTCCTTATTTTTGAAACTCTGATTACAACTATGGCAGGACCATCCGGAATGCGAAAGTATATCTTCTCAAAAAAAATTGATTCCTTCTTTAAAGGGTTAGCAGATGCTTGGAATTTTGTTCGGCGATTTTTCCAAGAGGTATTCGTTCCTCCCTATGAGTTCAAAGAAGTGATTCATCAATGTTACCGCATTGGGGTGGAGTCATTGCCATTGATCTCATTGACTGGCTTTATTGTAGGCATTGTATTTACCAATCAATCGCGTCCCTCATTATCTGAATTTGGGGCTACGTCTTGGCTTCCATCTTTGATTGCAATAGCGATTGTTCGCGCAATGGGACCTTTGGTTACGGCATTAATTGCCGCGGGAAAGGTTGGTTCAGGTATAGGTGCTGAAATTGCCTCGATGAAAGTAACGGAGCAGATCGATGCTATGGAAGTATCTGCTACCAACCCATATAAATTTTTGGTGGTGTCCCGAGTGCTGGCGACTACCTTTATGATTCCTGTCCTCGTGATGTACACGGATTTTGTTGCCTTGATGGGTGCCTTTATCAATGTGAATGCTAATGAACTAGTTAGTATTTCTACTTTTTTTGCTCAGGTTTTTAGTTCAGTTACCTTCCTTGACATATTTTCTTCCATCATTAAATCATTATTTTTTGGTTTTACGATTGGAATGGTAGGCTGCTACAAAGGATATACCTCTTCCAAAGGAACGGAAGGGGTGGGTAGGGCAGCCAATGCAGCTGTCGTGCTTTCAATGTTCTTGATATTTATCGAAGAATTACTTTCTCTTCAAATCATCAATCTATTTCGGATCAAGTAGCCATGGATAATCGGGAGAAAGTCGTTGTTGTACGAAATTTATTCAAAGCCTTTGGAGACCTGGAGGTTTTGAAAGGGGTCAATTTGGATTTGTACAGAGAAGAAAATCTAGTTGTTTTAGGTCGATCAGGTACAGGTAAGTCTGTTTTGATCAAAATCATGGTGGGTTTATTGCAACAGGATAGTGGGAGTATGCAAGTCCTTGGTAAAGAAATTTCAACCCTGGGTATCCAAGAGCTAAATTCTTTGCGTTTAAAGATTGGATTTTCCTTTCAAAATTCTGCTTTATACGATTCCATGACTGTGCGTGAAAACATGGAATTTCCATTGATACGTAACGTAAAGAATTTGACTAAAAAAGAAATCAACCTACGTATTGAGGAGTTATTAGATGCGGTTGGACTTCCACAAACTATCAATCAAATGCCATCTGAATTATCCGGAGGTCAGAAAAAAAGGATTGGTGTAGCTCGAACTTTGGTGCTCAATCCTGAAATCATGTTGTACGATGAGCCTACTGCTGGCTTGGATCCAATTACTTGCGTAGATATCAACAACTTAATTAACGAGGTACGGGAACGATACAAAACCACTTCCATCGTCATCACGCATGATCTTTCATGCGCCAAGCAAACAGGTGATCGTATGGCAGTGTTGTTGGAGGGACAATTTAATGCGATTGGCTCCTTTGAGGAAGTGTTTCCTCATGCTTCCGATGAACGAATCAAATCATTTTACGATTATAACTTTATCAACTCATGAACCAAGAAAATAAACGATCCATACTAGTAGGCCTGTTTGTCTTGATCGGGATAATCATACTAGTCCTAGGCATCATGACCTTGGGAGGGCAGCAGAAAAAGTTTGTCAAAGCAATTCATGTCACTGCAGTATTTGATGATATTGGTGGCCTTCAGCCAGGAAATAACATTTGGTTTTCAGGAGTGAAGATTGGGACTGTTCGGAAGATTAACTTCTTCGGAGATTCTCAAGTAGAAGTGGAAATGAATGTGGAAGAGAAAGTGGTTGAGTTTATTCGCAAAAATTCCAAAGCGACAATCAGTTCAGATGGTTTGATTGGGAATAAGATTATTGTCATTTACGGCGGTACAACAGACTATCCTTCGGTAGAAGAAGGAGATCGTTTGGAAGCGGTCATGCCTTTGGATACCGATAAAATGATGGAGACACTTCAAGAAAACAACAAGAATTTAGTAGATATCACCAATGATTTGAAGGTACTTACTGGTAAAATTGCAGTTGGCGAGGGCATTGTCGGTGCGGTAATGACAGATTCTACCCTAGGGGTAAATTTCAGAACTATTTTGAGCAATCTGGAAAGAGCCTCCACTAACAGTAACAATATGCTCGCTGACTTGGCAGATTTTAGCAATAAATTGAATCAGGAAGGTACTTTGGCCAATGATTTGGTAACTGATACAGCCATTGTGCCGGATTTAAAAGCTACCCTCAAAGGACTTCGGCTAACGTCGGAAAATGTCCAAGTTTTGTCGAAGGAATTTTCAACGATTACTGATAAACTCAACTCTTCTGACAATTCCCTAGGGTTACTTTTGAATGACCCTGATTTTGCAAAATCTTTGAAAAAAACAATGGAAAATGCGGATTCAGCTTCCTACAACTTAAACAAAGGGATGGAAGCTCTTGAATATACTTGGCCCTTTAATAAGGGGTTTAAGCGAAAGGCAAAAGCTGAAGGAGGGAATTAACAGCCTCTTCCCTGAGGTTGCGGTATGGATTATTCCTTTAGAGGCCTTAATTTTTACCGCTTTCCTGCTCCCCTCTATTCTTCCAATTGTATTTACCTGTTTTAGTACATTTTATTTGCTTTCAATTTTATGCAAGCCATCAATCCTACCAGCACCACCGCCTGGAGTAAGCTAGTTGACCTAGCGCAGAACTATCAGCACCTGACCATCACTGAACTTTTTGATCAAAAAGACAGATTCGAAAAATACAGCTTAGAATTTGAAGATCTTTTGGTTGACTTTTCGAAGAACCGTCTTCCGGATGATGTTTTTGACGCCCTTCTTCAATTGGCACAGGAAGCAGCTTTGCCAAAGGCGATCGAATGCATGTTTGTGGGTCAAGCAATCAACCAAACAGAAAATCGTGCTGTGTTGCACACCGCCTTACGAAACCGTTCCAACACCCCGATTTTGGTGGACGGGAAGGATGTGATGCCTGAGATCAATCAGGTCCTTTTACAAATGAAGGCCTTTGCAACTCAGATTCACCAAGGAACTTGGCTAGGCTATACCGGAAAGCCCATTACGGCACTGGTTAATATAGGTATTGGAGGTTCGGATCTTGGACCAGTAATGGTGACAGAAGCTTTGAAAGCCTATCAAAATTCCAATTTGAAGCTGTATTTCGTGTCTAATGTGGACGGTACGCATGTTGCAGAAACCTTAAAACATGTAGATCCGGAAACTACTCTTTTCTTTATCGCTTCCAAAACCTTTACTACACAGGAAACGATGACCAATGCCCATTCCGCTCGATCTTGGTTTATGGCGCATGCCCATGATGAACATGCGATTGCCAAGCACTTTGTGGCTCTTTCTACCAATTCAAAGTTGGTTAGTGAGTTTGGAATTGATCCTCAAAATATGTTTACATTCTGGGATTGGGTAGGGGGTAGGTACTCGCTATGGTCGGCAATAGGACTTCCAATTGCTTGTGCAGTTGGATTTGACCGATTCGAAGAGCTCCTATCTGGAGCGCATTCTATGGATTTACATTTTAGGAACAGCCCATTGAATCAAAATATCCCTGTGATTTTAGCCTTGATAGGAATTTGGAACACCAATTTCTTAGGGGCTACATCCGAAGCAATCCTTCCCTATGATCAATACCTACACCGTTTTGCTGCTTATTTCCAACAAGGCAACATGGAAAGTAACGGTAAATATGTAGGTAGAGATGGTAAAAAAGTAAATTACTCGACGGGTCCAATCATCTGGGGTGAGCCAGGTACCAATGGACAACATGCTTTTTACCAATTGATCCACCAAGGTACTCACCTCATCCCTTGTGATTTTATCGCACCAGCCCAGTCGCATAACCCATTGGGAGACCACCATATCAAGTTACTGTCCAATTTTTTTGCACAAACTGAAGCCTTGATGAATGGAAAAAATCTAGCAGCAGTGGAAGAAGAAATGAAGAAGGCTGGTAAGTCAAAAGAAGAAATTCAGCGCATTGCCCCACATCGGGTATTTGAAGGAAATAGACCTACCAATTCTATTTTGGTCAAGCAAATAACACCCTATACGTTAGGGCAATTGATTGCGCTTTACGAACATAAGATTGCTACTCAAGGAATGATTTGGAATATTTTCAGCTTTGACCAGTGGGGAGTGGAATTAGGAAAGGTTTTGGCCAATGGTATTTTGCCGGAACTTGCCAGCGATGAGCCTGTAAACTCCCACGATAGCTCTACCAATGGATTGATTAATGCATACAAAAGAATGCGTTAAACTCCAGCCAATTAATTTTAGTACATCGAAAAATCCCTGAAGTGTTTCCTCACTTCAGGGATTTTTTGTTTTGAATTATTCGGGTTTGACAAGATTTACTATGGAGGAAACTCTAATGAATAATTTTTTTCAAACAATAGTTTGGTGGAGTTAGTTACAAAACAAAACCCAAGTCTATGAAAGAGCTCCTTGAACTAAAAAAGACGAATGGAAATGGAAAAATCGATAAAAAAATCCTTTTTCAAGATCCAAAGCTATTGGTGAAAGATGCAGTATTTGTGCGTCACGAGGGGAGTTTGGTAAAAGTTAAGTTTGACGATGTACTTTGGTTAAAAGGAGATGGAAATTATACCACTTTGATTACAAAAAGCGCAGTTTTTTCAGTTCGAAATATTTTAAAAGATTTTGAGGCAGTACTTCCGCCCAACCAATTTTTAAGAATTCACAAGAGTTACATCGTTCAAGTATCAGAAATTCTATCCATCAATACCAAGGAAGTGAAGGTTGGTAACGATCTTGTGCCAGTAGGGAGGACTTTCTACCACCAGCTTTTGAGTGGGATTAAAAAATTAGGAAGTTTGGGAGACTAAACCCATAACAAGCTACTATCCCCATAACTCAGAAATCGGTAATTTGAATTGAGTGCCTCCTGGTAAATTTTTCTCCAATCTTCTCCTACGAGTGCAGCAATTAATAAAACTAAGGTAGATCCTGGTTGGTGAAAATTGGTGATAACCCCATCGACCAGTTGGAATCGGTATCCTGGAAATATAAAAATAGAGGTAGTTCCAAAAAGGGTATCCGAACCACATTGATCCATGTCCTCTTTAACCGCTTGCAGTGCCTCCATTCGGGTTGGAAGAGTGTTTCTAGTGGTGTAAGGAGCTAATTTTTCTATTTTAAATTGATTTCCTCGGTCTTCAATCAATTGAACCCCAAACCAATACAAGCTCTCTAGGGTTCTCACCGAGGTAGTGCCTACTGCAATTACCTTTCCTGCATGGGAGAGGAGCCTTTCGACCGTTTCTTTTTTGATCTCCATTTGCTCACTGTGCATGGGATGCTCTTGGACTGACTTTACTTTGATTGGCTGAAAAGTTCCTGCGCTTACATGAAGGGTTAATGCTGCTTCTTGGATTCCTTTTTTCCGTAAGGATGCAAAAACTTCTTCTGTAAAATGTAGACCTGCAGTGGGTGCAGCTACAGCGCCTTCTTTTTCAGAATAGACAGTTTGGTACCTAGATTTATCTTCTTCTTGTGCCTTTCGATTCAAATAAGGGGGGAGGGGTATTTCCCCACAGGCTTCTACCAAATCTACAAAAGCGATTTCTGAATTATCCCAAGAGAATTCAACCTGCTTTAGTTCCTGGTTTACTAGTCGGGCGGTAAGTACAATTTCCTGTTTTCCAATAGAAACGATGCCTTGAAGGGACTCAGTTTCTTTCCATTTTTTGAGGTTTCCAATAAGCGTTTCCCAAATCACCGGGTTTTTGGAAGCCATAATTTCTGATATTACCCGAGTAGGTGCTACAGGTTGTAGTAAAAACACTTCGATGCGTGCTCCAGTCTGTCTTTGAAAAATCACTCTGGCAGGAATTACTTTGGTATTGTTGTATACCAATAGGCTATCTGCTTCTAAAAGTTCTGGGAGGTTAAAAAAATGGTGATGGTGGATCGATCCCTTTTTGTACTCTAATAATTGGGAGCGATCTCGTTTTTCTAGGGGGAATTTAGCAATTCGTTCTTCAGGTAAATTATATTCGTAGTCTTTAAGATCAATGCTTTGGATTTCCATTAGTTTGGCGTTTGGTCAACAAATATAATCAACTCGTTTAACCCTTTTCGCCTACTTTTGGTTACACATTCATGAGTTTATCAACGAGTTTAGAATTTTCGTATTTTAAAAGAACTCTCCTTTTTCAATTTGAGGCAGGCACCTCCCGTGGGGTGCTGCGTACCCGTGATGTGTATTGGATCAAGGTGCAAGGAAAAGGAAACTTAGATCATATAGGATGGGGCGAAGCAGCACCATTAGCGGGACTGAGTCCAGATTTTGGACCCGATTTTGAGAATCAATTAAGTGTTGTTTTACTTCAAGCGAGTAATAGGTCCTGGGATTTAGAGGAAGAAGCTACGCTTCAGCAAATAAAAGAATTGGTCCCTTTTTCTCTGCCTTCTATCCGATTTGGACTAGAAATAGCTCTTCTTGATTTAGTAAATGGGGGCATAAAGCGGATATTACCCAATGCTTTTTTTGATCAAGGGACCCCCATTCCAATCAATGGTCTAATTTGGATGGGTACGCAGGAATTTATGCTTCAGCAGATTAGCCAAAAGTTGAGCGCAGGGTTTTCTTGTTTGAAAATGAAAATAGGAGCAATTGACTTTGAGCAGGAACTTGAATTACTTCACTACATTCGGCAACAGAAAAATGCAAGTGAACTTACCTTGCGTGTAGATGCCAACGGTGCTTTTTCTACGGTAGAAGTACTTTCAAAATTGGAGCAGTTGCAGGAGTGTCAGTTGCACAGTATTGAGCAACCTATCCGAGCAGGACAGTGGAAAACGATGCGTGAATTAGCACTTCAAAGCCCCGTCCCCATTGCTTTGGATGAGGAATTGATTGGTCGATCTAACAAGGAGGAAGTATTGCAGTTCATAAAACCTCAGTTTATCATCCTTAAGCCCAGCTTATTGGGAGGAATAGAAGAAACCCGCGATTGGATTCAACTGGCTGAAAGTATGGGAATTGGTTGGTGGATGACTTCTGCCTTAGAAAGTTCTATTGGGCTCAATGCCATCTCACAACTTGCGTCCCACTACCGTCCAAGTTTGCCTCAAGGTTTGGGAACTGGCCAATTGTACCACAATAATTTAGGCTCTCCATTGCAAGTTATTCAAGGTACTATCCAGTATGTGAAAGATAATAGCTGGGAAACACCCGCTTAAAATTTCTTGAAAGAAAGGTTTGAATTGCCTTCAATTACCTTTATTCAAGTATTTTTCGAATAACTTTTCTTTTTATAACTACCACCAACAACCAAGAGCAATAGGCAGCTAGTACTCCAACTAATGCCCCAAAAAATACATCTAGTGGATAGTGTACCCCCAGGTAAATCCGTGTATAGCTGACTAGGAGGGAATAAAGAAATAACCAAGCAATCGCCTTTTGTTGTTTTCCTAATTTGAGGGTAAGAAAAGTCGCCAATCCAAAGGTATTGGCAGCATGAGAAGAGACAAATCCATACAATCCTCCACATCTCCCATAAAGGTGTAATAAACCCTCCCACCTTGGGTCGTAGCAAGGCCTAAGCCGTTCAAAATAGGGTTTCATTAATCCAGAACTCAATTGATCTGCTAACAAAATGGTAAGCATTAAACCCCCTATAACCCAAGCACTATTTTTGGGGTCAGTCCGGTAAATTAGGTAAAGGAGCAAGAGGTATAAGGGGATCCAAGTAATTGTTTGCGTGAGTTGCAAAACAATTGGATCCAAGGCCTCCGAGTGGAAGGAGTTTAGCCAAAGAAATGCTTCCTCGTCCCAATTTTTGATGCGCTCTAGCATGGGTTGTAAGTAAGCCAATCGATTCCTTTTTTAAGGTGTGCTTGCGTAAATGCCTCTGGGCTTCCTGGCTGTGGTTCGTGTTGGTAGGCCCATTCAGCTTGGGGAGGCATACTCATAAGGATGCTTTCTGTTCGTCCATTGGTGTCTAAGCCAAATTTGGTCCCCGCGTCCCAAACCAAATTAAATTCCACATAACGCCCACGACGGAGTGCCTGCCAGGCTTTTTGTTCAGATTTAAAGGGTAGGAGCGCATTCTTTTTCATAAAATAGGAATACACTTCTGGGAACAATCTCCCCAAGGCAAGACTAAAGTCTAGGATTTCTTGAAATTGATCGTCCGAGGTAGCACTTAGGCGATCGTAGAATATTCCCCCAATTCCTCGTGTTTCTTGACGGTGCTTAAGAAAAAAGTAATCATCTGCCCAATTTTTAAATTTGGGGTAATATGTTCTGTCAAACAAATCACAGGTTTCCTTTAAGCGTTGATGGAAATAGGCGGCATCTAGAGGAACAATGTAATGTGGGGTGAGGTCTATTCCACCTCCAAACCAATGGGTACCGTCTTCCATTTCGAAATACCGGATATTCATGTGGATGATAGGCACCAAGGGGCTGAAGGGATGTAAAACTATAGAAACTCCTGTGGCAAAGAAATTACCTGATTCCAAAGCTAACTTATCAGCAATTTTTTTTGGTGTAGGTCCATATACAGCGGAGTAGGCTACCCCTCCTTTTTCTATGATTAACCCCTCTTGAAAAATACGGGTTTGGCCTCCTCCTCCCTCTTCACGTATCCAAGCATCTTCTTTGAAGACTCCCTTCCCATCTCCTGCTTCAAGTCCTTTACAAATGTATTCTTGCATTTGCTTGTAAAGCGCTGCAATTTCTTCTTTTGATTTTCTTGGCATAAATGAATTAAACTTAAAATGGGTATCCAATCCCAAAATTAAATACAGTTTGCCCTTTTTCACCAAAGGGTTTGTTGAATCGAAGGTTGTCTAAGATCCAACGCTCTCCTTCCTGTCGAGCTGGATCCACTGCTTTGGTAGCAAGATCAAGACGAATGACTAAAAAATCAAAATCCATGCGGAGACCTATCCCTGTACCAATTGCAATTTCTTTGTAGAATCGATCGTATCTAAAATCTGCACCAGGGCGTGCATCGTCTCTACCAATCATCCATGAATTGCCAGCATCCAAGAATAGAGCCATGTCAAAGTAGCTAAATAGCTTTTTACGGTATTCCAACATGCTTTCTAGAATCATTTCAGCAGGTTGTTCATTTGTATAATCGTAGCGTCCACCCGATCCTGTAAGTGGCGTATAACTACCAGGTCCAAGTCTTCTCGCTTGCCAAGCTCGAATACTAGTTCCTCCCCCGGCGAAGAAATACTTTTCATAAGGTAAAATACCCGCACTAACTCCATAAGGGCGGGCCATGCCAAAATTGAGTCGGTAAGCTAAAGTTTGCTTTTTGGAAATTGGATAATACCGTCTATAATCAATTTGACCTTTAAGCCATTGGAAATTGGCATAGCTGATCTCTGGAGAATCATTTCTTCGAACATTGGTGAAATTAAGGGTGGTACCACCACTTTCTCCAAAAATCCGAAGTAGGGATGCTTTTCGTGCGGAAAAGTCCCCATATCGGTTAAAGTTAATGAGTGTTTGTCCAGAAAAGCTACTGATTAAGGAGGGAAGGAAGGACCAAATTAAGTTGTTACCATCCGTTTGTAGATTTTCAAGAATATTTAAAAACTCATCTTGAATAAATGGGGTACGGATATAACTGATATCTGCTGCATTGACAGTGAACGATTGTCGATTATTTCGTGTAGACCAAGTATATCCCAATTGCCCATTGATTGCATTTCTATTGTATTCGGGTCGGTTGGTGCTTAAGTAACCAAATTGAACTCGGGTGTTTGGATTGTATTGCCCGTATTTTTGGAGCGAACTAGGTGCAAATGGAATTAAGAAACGAGGAAAAATAACAGATACTGAAGTGTTGACTTCACTGCTTTGATACACCCCTTGACCTGTAGCGGATGCTACTCCTTCCAATCCTGCTCTAAAATTAAGTTCCAATACCTCTCCTGCTCTAAATAGATTTCTATTTCGTATTGCGGTACTAAAAAAAGGACCCGGAAGCTGTTCGGTAATGGTCATTCCCAATTGATTGGTCAACTGGTACTTTTGATTGGGTTGGGTAAATATGGATGCAGTCAAGGAAGTACCTAGCGTATCAAAAGTAATGTTGACAAAGCGGAATAAATCCAAGCTATTGATTAACCGCTGCGTTTCCAGGGCATCTGTTCTACTGTAGGGGCTTCCTTTTTTCATTTGAATCCTTGAAGCGAGGGTTTTTGCTGAATAACGATCCCTATAAAAAGAAAAATCCACTCCCTCGTAATGTATTTGAATTTGGCGATCTGCAAATTCATCGGTAGGAGGATTGATTCGTAACCGGATGGTGTCCAGGGTGTACACGCGATGACTCTCTGAAAAAGTGGGCTTTTGAATTACCTGCTCTAATCGGATAGTTTTTGAGGAAGTATCTTGGTAGGCAATGTAATTGACATATGACTTTGAAAACATGTAGTAGCCTTTGTTTTTCAATAATTCTTCCAAGCGATTCCGTTCAGCAGCGATGTTGTCTTGGTTGTAAATCTGTCCTTTTTTTAAAAAAGCGTTAGCTGAATAAGTCGTGAGTAGGTGTTTAATTTCTGGGTTGTCCGTACGTGTCAAGACCGAATCTAAGACGTAAGCATCACTTTCATCAATCCTGTAGGTAACAAATGCTTTTTTATTCTTTGTTGCCACGTTGTAATCGACCTTGGCATCAAAAAAACCATGATTGATTAAATAGCCTTTCATGTTCTTTGCAGACTTTTCTACCAACATACTATCCAGAAGGACAGCAGGATTTCCAGTTCTCATGAATGCATTTCCGTATTCAAGAATATTGTCCAAGCCTTCGAGTTTGTTCCTTAGTTTTTCCTCTTTTCGTTTATAGCTCAGTGCTTCTCCTTGACTTTCCTTAGTTTGCTGAAGTTCGCGCAACTGTTCATAGGTCTGGAGTCTTTTGTTAGCGATTTTACTACTGTCAAAAAAATGTTCGCCCAATCGAAACAAGGAGACTCCGAATGAACTCCCTAAAATTCGAGTGTTTGGTTCTTGCTCGAGGAGTTGCTGTAGCGCGTCTTCATCTGCTTTATTTATGCCAAGTAGGACGTTGTCATAAACGACAAACTTACCTTCCTCCAAATTTCTCGTCAGAGAGCAGCCTAGGCAAAGCCATAGTAGACTGAGAAAAAGTATATATTTGGAGGATTTCAAGATTGAATTGGAAGAGGAATGCTAAGCAAAAATACGGTTAAGTTTATAAAATCCTTACATCAAAAAAAATACCGAACAGAGTCGGGTAAATTCTTTGTAGAAGGAGAGAAAAGTGTGATTGAAGTTCTTCAGTCTGATTTTAAGGTACACTTACTTTTGGTTACGCCAGAGTTTTCGTTCAAGTATGCTTCTCTAATCCATAAGCTTGGGGTAGAGGTGATCCAGGCGACACCGAATCAACTCGAGCAGGTGGGACAATACCAAAGTAATGATGCCGCCTTGGCAGTAGTTGAAATGAAGCCAAATCATGCCTTTCAACCCAATAAAGGAGAGCTTATTCTTGCTTTAGATACGGTTCGAGATCCGGGTAACTTGGGTACTATCCTGCGGATTGCAGATTGGTACGGTATTCAAAAATTGATTTTTTCAACCCATACTGCTGACTTTTACAATCCCAAGGTAATTCAAGCTTCTATGGGTTCTTTTACGCGGGTTCAATTTTTTTATGGGGATCTGATGGCATCTTTCCAAACCTGGAAGCTGCCTGTTTATGGAGCTTTTTTGGAAGGGACATCAGTCCACGAATTAAGCAGTCCGGAACCGGGGATACTTCTCTTGGGAAATGAATCTCAAGGAATTTCGAAAGAAGTAGAAAAATTTGTCACGAATAAAGTTACCATTCCCAGTTTTGGTGGAGCAGAATCACTTAATGTAGCCATTGCATCTGCTATTATGTGTGACAATTTCAAAAGGCTCTTGCATTCATGAAAACAAAAATAGGCACTCTATTGGCTCGGGTGGGCCTTAATGGATTTTTGATAGGGATTTTCGGGGCGATTGGGCTGGCTTCGGTTATTCCGGATTTTGGATCAGCAGGATCGGGGATACCCTGGAAGCCATTTATTCAGGTAGGAATAACTTTCCTATTCTTTTTTTATGGGCTAAAGTTAGATCCGAACCAACTTCGAGTTGGACTGAGCAATTGGAGACTCCACACAGTAGTTCAACTTACCACATTTTTAGTTTTTCCTTTGCTCGTGATGGGTACAGTTTCCTTCATTCCTGGATTAAATCCAAATTTCATTCTGGGTATTCAGTACTTGGGCGCCTTGCCTTCTACAGTCAGTGCTTCGGTGGTCTTTGTATCCATTGCGGGTGGAAATGTAGCTTCTGCCATCTTTAATGCCAGTATTTCGAGCTTGTTGGGAGTAGTTTTAACTCCCCTCTGGATGCAATTTGCAGGAGGGGAGTTATCGGGGCAACTTGATCTTTGGGTTTCAATCGTGGATTTGTCTTTTAAGGTGGTCCTCCCGGTTCTTTTGGGGCTTATTTTGCATAGATACTTGTTTCCCAAGATCAAACCCTACCTGAATCGGCTTAAATACTTAGATCAAACAGTGATTCTATCCATTGTTTTCACCACCTTTTCGGAGTCTTTTTCTCAAAATATTTTTGTTTCTTTTTCATGGAAAGTTTTAGGAGGCTTGGCTTTATTGATGGGAATCCTACTCCTTTTGGTAGCGGTAATTTTATTTTTATTCGGGAGGATGCTTTCCTTTCCAAAGGAAGATCAATT
The DNA here is from genome assembly GCA_023255285.1 of Algoriphagus sp. Taxonomy (GTDB): domain Bacteria; phylum Bacteroidota; class Bacteroidia; order Cytophagales; family Cyclobacteriaceae; genus Algoriphagus. The sequence continues at coordinate 325 of JALRIY010000047.1, read as the reverse complement.
AGTAGCCTTATTTTGTGGGTCCACCAAATCTTTAGTTCATGGTGTTGCCATGGGAAAAGTATTGTTTCCAAGCGCTGCTCTTCTAGGACTTGTTTTACTTCCTGTGATGTTGTACCACTTGCAGCAGCTAATTTTAGGAAGTGTTTTGGCCAAATATTTTGAAAAAAAGAAGCCCTGAAATTGCTTCAGGGCTAATTGAATTTTAGAGATATTTTCCGGATAGTTCGGTGACCAATGCGATGTAGGTGCTGCTTGCCTCTTCTTTTGATTTTCCTTTAAGGGTAAGCCAGGCTGAATACTTGGCAGCAGCTTTAAAATCAAATCC
>JALRIY010000479.1 GCA_023255285.1 Algoriphagus sp. | reverse complement strand
CGTATTGGTATGATGTTCCACAAGGACGCTTTTGTGTTGGCAGAGCAGATGGGCGTTCGCTCACAGACTCAGTACAAGCAAGAGTACTTGGGTACATTGTTCACCTCTGACATGCTGTATGGCGTGGCTGAGTTGCGTGATGAAGCTGCTGTTGCAATTGCAATGCCAGCCTAATTAGGTTGAGGGGGACTCTTTAGGGAGTCTCCTTCTTTTGTTAAAGGGCTTTTATTAGAGCCTTTCAACAAAGGAATTAAATAGGAGTTTTTATGGCAATCTATCGTGGAAATGGCGGGGCGGGTGATAGTACTCAAGACGCTAGTATAACAATAGTAACTGAAAAAGCATTAGAAGCTACTACAGCGTCTAGTGCAGCGGCGGCTTCAGCAGCGGCAGCGGCAGCGGCGGTAATTGAAGCGGCAGATGCTAGTCGTCTAACCATAGGTACTGTTATAACTGGTTCTGCGGGGACTCCTGCTGTTGTTACTATTTCAGGTGCTGCGGGGGCACAAACACTTTCTTTTACCGTCCCAAAAGGTGATCAAGGAATCCAAGGTGAAATAGGCCCACAGGGTATCCAAGGTATCCAAGG
>JALRIY010000478.1 GCA_023255285.1 Algoriphagus sp. | reverse complement strand
ATTCTTATCCTTCATGCCGATCATGAGCAAAATGCATCAACCTCTACCGTGAGGTTAGTTGGATCGAGTGGTGCGAACCCTTTTGCATGTGTTGCTGCTGGAATTGCATCTCTATGGGGTCCTGCTCACGGTGGTGCAAATGAAGCAACCCTAAAAATGCTGCAAGAAATTAAAAATGAAAGTCGAATCAATGAATACATTGAGCGGGCTAAAGATAAAACAGATTCTTTTAGATTAATGGGTTTTGGCCACAGGGTTTACAGAAATAAAGATCCAAGAGCTGAAATCATGCGAAAAACCTGCCATGAAGTTTTGAGTGAACTTGGACTCGAGAATGATTCGATATTTAAACTGGCACTAAAATTAGAAAAAATTGCATTGGAAGATGATTACTTTGTAGAGAAAAAACTTTATCCAAATGTTGATTTTTATTCCGGAATCGTCATGAGGGCTATGGGAATACCAAATTCAATGTTCACAGCAGTATTTGCGCTCGCAAGAACTGCGGGCTGGATAGCTCATTGGAATGAAATGTTCCTTGGTGAGAATTTAAAAATAGGTCGTCCAAGGCAAATTTATCAAGGCAAACGATTT
>JALRIY010000477.1 GCA_023255285.1 Algoriphagus sp. | reverse complement strand
AGCGGTGTGGGAGGCCTCCGGGCACGTGGACGTTTTCTCTGATCCACTCGTCGAGTGTCTCAGCTGTCACAAAAGGTATCGGGCTGACCATCTTCTTGAGGAGTTTGAGGAGAAGAAAGGCAAAGCCCCCGAGAATGGGCTGGCCGATATTGGTTGTCCACACTGCGGGAACAAAGGCCAATTCACCGAACCTCGAGACTTTAGTGGCCTGCTGAAGACGTACCTGGGACCGGTCGACGATGAGGCCGGACTCCATTATTTGCGGCCTGAGACAGCACAGGGAATCTTCGTGAACTTCAACAATGTAGTGTCCACCGCGAGGATGAAGCCTCCGTTCGGAATAGCCCAGATCGGCAAGAGCTTTCGCAACGAAATCACCCCCGGTAACTTCATCTTCCGCACCCGGGAGTTTGAACAAATGGAAATGGAGTTTTTCGTCAAGCCCGGGGAAGACGAACAGTGGCACCAGTACTGGATAGATGAGCGTTTCGCGTGGTACACGGATCTGGGAATCAACCCTGAGAACTTGCGGTTATATGAGCACCCTGCCGAGAAACTGTCCCACTATTCCAAACGCACCGTCGACATTGAATACCGCT
>JALRIY010000476.1 GCA_023255285.1 Algoriphagus sp. | reverse complement strand
TTCTTGACCGGCCTTGCACGGCTCGCACTCGTTGCAGCTGTCGACAAAGGTTCCGATGCCGGCGCGGTCGCCGACCTTGAACTTGGTTACGTTGCTGCCAACCTCAACAATGTGGCCGGCAATCTCGTGGCCTGGAACCATCGGAAAAATGCCGTCAAACCACTCGTTACGAACCTGGTGGATGTCGCTGTGGCAAACGCCAGAGAATGCAACTTCGATGCGAACGTCGTTTGGGCCAACCGGGCGGCGTTCAATGTTCTCTTTCGAGAATTTGGCTCCGGGAGTTTTTGCGATCAATGCGCGAGTAGTAGTCATGTGTTCAGACTAACGGGTGGTGGCTAGACGCGGGATTGAACCGCGGACCTAACGATTTTCAGTCGTTCGCTCTACCAACTGAGCTATCTAGCCTCAGCCGGAGCAAAACTCTGGCTGAGCGGTTTACACCGCTGGCGATCCTGACGGGACTTGAACCCGCGACCTCCGCCGTGACAGGGCGGCGCGCTAACCAACTGCGCTACAGGACCTTACTTTTGGAACTTTGAACTACCTGCTTCATAGTGACCCCAACGGGATTCGAACCCGTGCTGCCGCCGTGAAAGGGCG
>JALRIY010000475.1 GCA_023255285.1 Algoriphagus sp. | reverse complement strand
TGAAGCTGCTATTGCAATCGCAATGCCAGCCTAATTAGGCTAAGGGGGACTTCTTAGGGAGTCTCCCTCTTTTGTTAAAGGGCTTTTGTTAGAGCCTTTCAACAAAGGATAACTTAGGAGTTAATATGGCAATCTTTCGTGGAATTGGTGGAGCAGGAGATAGCACTACAGATGCAACAGTTACAGCGGTAACTGAGCAAGCTGTTAATGCCGCTAACAGCGCAACCGCAGCCGCTTCATCAGCTACAGCAGCAGCTAACAGTGCTGGTCAAGCCTCTACAAGCGCCACAGCCGCCGCTAACAGTGCAACTAATGCGGCATCATCAGAAACAGCCGCATCAAACAGCGCCTCAGCAGCTTCTACCTCTGAAACTAATGCTGCAAACAGCGCCTCAGCCGCCGCATCTAGTGAGACAGCAGCAGCTAACAGTGCAACAGCGTCAGCTACAAGCGCATCTGAGTCAGCCGCTAATGCTGCTTCTATTACAGGTGCAGAGGCTAACAGTGCTGCCTCAGCAGCCGCCGCATTAGCATCAGAGACAGCAGCAGCTACTTCTGAAACTAATGCAGCTACCAGTGCCTCAGCAGCCTCTACAAGCGCAAC
>JALRIY010000474.1 GCA_023255285.1 Algoriphagus sp. | reverse complement strand
TACATGGGCGTTTACTACCCAGCAGGCTTTACAAGCGACAACTTTGGCAACAACATTGTTGTACCACCAAGCCACATGGCACTACGCACTATTGCGCTAAGTGACCAAGTTAGCTACCCATGGTTTGCTCCAGCAGGTACAAGACGTGGTGGTGTAACTAACGCAACTGCAACTGGTTATATTAGTGCAGAAGGCGAATTTGTAAGTGTTGCACTAAACGAAGGTCAGCGCGATACATTGTACTCAAACGCAATTAACCCGATTACTTTCCTAAGCGGAAGCGGACTAGTTGTATTTGGTCAAAAGACTCGTGCAAGAAATGCAAGTGCGCTTGATAGAATCAACGTTGCACGTTTGGTAATTTACATGCGTTCACAGCTAAACAAACTAGCTAAACCATACTTGTTCGAACCAAACGATAAAGTAACACGCGATGAGATCAAAGCAGCAGCAGAAAGTCTATGTCTAGAACTAGTAGGCCAAAGAGCACTTTACGACTTCCTAGTTGTGTGTGATGAATCAAACAACACACCAAGTAGAATTGATCGTAACGAACTATACCTAGACATTGCGATTGAACCAGTAAAAGCAGTAGAATTTATTTACATTCCACTACGCTT
>JALRIY010000473.1 GCA_023255285.1 Algoriphagus sp. | reverse complement strand
GATGCTTTATTAATTAATTTAGACGGTACCAGACAAAAAACTAATCTAGGTGCAAATGCTATGCTTGCAGTATCAATGGCTGTAAAAAAACTTTCTGCAAAAGTAAAAAAACTACCTTTGTATAAAACATTTTTTTTAAAAAATAATTTTCAATTACCTTATCCATTAATGAATATTATTAATGGTGGAGCTCATGCCAACAATGGTCTTAGAATACAAGAATTTATGATACGACCGGATAGAGCAAAAAGTTTCTCAGAAGCGATGAGAATTTGTTTTGTTGTAATTAAAAACCTAAGTAATTTAATAAAAAACAAAGGTTATTCTACTTCAGTTGGTGATGAAGGTGGTTTTGCACCTATGATTAGTAGTAATAACCAGGCTCTAGATTTGATTGTTTCAGCAATTAAGAAATCTGGATTTGTTAATGGTAAAGATGTTTCAATTTGTTTGGATGTAGCAGCAAATGAACTATTAAAAAAAAACAAATATTCAATCCATTCAAAAAGTTTTGTAAGTGTTGAAAAATCAATAATAGAATACCAAAAAATTATCAAGAAATATAAAATTAAATCTATAGAAGATCCTTTTGCAGAAAATGATTGGTTAGCTTGGAATAAATTAAT
>JALRIY010000472.1 GCA_023255285.1 Algoriphagus sp. | reverse complement strand
CAAGGCTGTAGCAGAGTGTATCCTCAATGCTGCTGTCTTTGGCACTGGCATTGGCGAGATTGTGTTAGAAGAAGTCAAGGAGATGAAGCCAGCTACTCAGCCAGTGATGGATGGGGCAATGAAGGCTGTCGGTGTGACTGTTGAAGACCGTGTGGTTGTTAAACTACGCCCTATCCTGCCACAGAACTTCCTGATTGACCCTGTAGCCACCTCGATTGAGGAAGCTTTGGGTGTTGCCATTGACGAGTTTGTGCCTAAGCATCAGGTCGAGATGGGTATCCAGAATGGCATCTACCGTGATGTCGACATTGAGGGTGCTTACGACGATTCTGACATTGAGGCTGACAAAGAGCTAACATCATTCGACGAAGATAAGGTACGCCTAACCAAATATTACGGTTTAGTACCAAAACACCTGTATAACGATGCCGTTATGGAGGTTGATGAGGATGAGATGTCCAAAACCCTCAAAGCTGAAGATGAGGGCAGTGAAGAAGACGAAGAAGGCTACATTGAGGTGATTATTGTCATCGCTAATGGTGGTCAACTACTCAAGATTGAAGAAAACCCCTACATGATGCAAGATCGTCCTGTTGTGGCGTTTCCTTGGGATGTAGTACCTAGCCGC
>JALRIY010000471.1 GCA_023255285.1 Algoriphagus sp. | reverse complement strand
TGCTAATAAAAATTTGACCGCTAAGTCCAAAGAAGTTTCGGTAAATCCCAACACTATTTACTATTGGAGAGTAGTCACTAGTGACGGAAACAACACGTCTACAAGCGTTGTGTATACTTTTAAAACCAATTAACAAAACCATAGGCCATGAAAAAACACCTATTTTCTTTTCTTTTAATCGCAATAAGTTGCGGGATGTATTCTCAAGAAAAAACAAATGCAAATACATTAACCGAAGCCGAAAAACAGGATGGTTGGCAATTACTTTTTGATGGTCAATCCACTGCGGGTTGGCATTTGTATAACGAAGGAAACATCAAATCGGCTTGGGCAGTTAAAAATGGTGAATTGGTTTGTGATCCCAATACAGAGAAAGTACAACGAGGCGACTTGGTTTCAGACAATCAATATGAGAATTTTGATTTTACCTTTGAATGGAAAATTTCAGAAGCAGGAAACAGCGGCGTGTTTATCAATGTGCAAGAAGCCCCTGAATTTCCAACTGCTTGGACTACAGGTCCCGAATACCAATTATTGGACAATGCCAATATGTCCAAAGACTATCTCCTAGATGGCAAACACGCTGCGGGTTGTGTGTATAGTTTAGCCCCTTTATTAAACGGAGTACAACCA
>JALRIY010000470.1 GCA_023255285.1 Algoriphagus sp. | reverse complement strand
ATTTGGGACTCCATTTTTTGGCACCGAAATAAGCGCCCAATGCTCCGCCGGCAATCGTGAGTGGCAGTATCGACCACAGTTGGGGACTCAATCCCACCTGAAACACCGAAGCACCTAGAAATCCCGCTATGGAATTTACAAAAATAAAGAGCGCACTCACGGCGGCTGTTTCCTTCACACTTGTCCATCCCAAAAGCAGAAGGATCGGGGAAAGAATAATTCCTCCACCAATGCCAATCATCCCAGAAAGCAATCCGATACTTCCTCCGAGGATAGCCACCATCCAGGGCTGCTGGATGAACTTGGCTTGAGTGGATATCGGAAACAGCCCTGCAAATCGGAGCACCGGAAAAAGTAGCAAGACCCCAAGCACCTGCTTGTAGATGGTTGCATCCAATAAAATTCGCCCGCCAAGGTAGGCTGCCGGAACGGAAAAAATCACCAGCGTGAGAAATAGCCGCATGGGAAAGAGGGCTGCTTTCCGGTAATTCAAAAATGAAATAAGGGAAACAAATACGTTGAGGATCAAAGCCGAAGGACGGATCTCCTGCGGAGCAAAGCCCATCAAAGCCAAAATCATGAGGTAACTACTCGCTCCTCCATGACCTACAGCAGCATACATAAAAGCCGCAAAGGGCATCA
>JALRIY010000046.1 GCA_023255285.1 Algoriphagus sp. | reverse complement strand
AAGGCCTGAATGATTCATGCCTTTTTTATTTAGTGAAGTGTAAATTCTGGTAGGTACTTGATTTTCCCACCTTCCATGGCCGATTCATGCGCAAGAATACCGACACAAGTAATGTTTGCAGACTGTGCAGCATCAGGATAAGGAGCTCTATCTTCCGAAAGTGCGGTTAAAAATTCATGTACGAGATGGGGATGTGAACCACCATGTCCGGATCCTTGAATGAAGGAGAGGTGCTGGTTGTCATCTGAATCGTACACACCTTGCTGCGTAAAAGAAGCAATTTCAGCTGGCAGCAAGTGAGCATAATCTGGAATTTTTACCCGCTCAGGCGATTCACCAGTATGAATCACCGAATCCTCATGCTCAATGAGTGTCCATTCAAAAGATTTTTTTGAGCCGTAAACATCAAAGCTCTCTCGGTACTGGCGTGCGGTATTGAATAAGGAACGCGTCACTTCAGCAGCTAAATCAGAATCTTTGAGTTTGATATGGCAAGTTTCGATGGCAAAAGGGGAACCGTATTTCGGGATTAGGGCCTCATCAATTCTTCCGGATCCCAAGCAAGAAACATATTCAGCTTGCCCTTTAGGCAAAGCCAATACAGGTCCTACGCAGTGTGTCGCATAATGCATGGGAGGGAGGCCTTCCCAGTAACCTGGCCAGCCTGCCATTTCTTGTTGGTGGGAGGCGCGTAGAAATTGGATTTTTCCCAACGCTCCCTTTTCGTACATTTCCTTTACAAATAAAAATTCCCGGCTATAGATAACCGTCTCCATCATCATGTACGTCAGCCCAGTAGATTTGGTCAATTCTACGATTTGTCGGCATTCATCTACCGTCGTAGCCATAGGTACTGTACAGGCCACATGTTTCCCTGCCTTCAGTGCCTTAATGGATTGTTCTGCATGGTTTTGAATAGGTGTATTGATATGCACCGCATCGATATGGGGATCCTTTAACAATTCATCGTAGTCGGTGTATACTTTATCGATGCCAAAGGCTTTGCCAATTTCGTCGGCTTTGTCCCTATTTCTTTGGCATATCGCATACATGTTAGCCAGGGGATGCTTTTGGTAAATGGGGATAAACTCTGCACCAAAACCTAAACCGATAATGGCAATGTTGATTGGTTTTTTACTCATGAGAAGGGAAATAGATTTGGGTTAAAAAAAGAAGTGTTGATTAGTTAATTTTAAGTCAATTGAAATAAAACCAAGTTTAGGAGGAAGCCCATTTTTTAAGAAACTCTAGGCCCTCTTTAGCAAATCCATCCTGACTAGGTACCAAGGGCTTCCAAATACAAACTGCACCGGCAAGCTCCTTTACTTGAGGGGTAAAGCTTTCAATGGAAATCGTGCCGCGATAATTGATGGCTTCTAGTCCTCTTTTCCAGGCTGCCCAATTTGTTTGTCCTGTTCCTGGAGTGCCTCGGTAATTTTCCGAAACCTGCACATGGATCAATTTATCACCCACTCGTCGAATTGCTGACTCCAGGTCAGGTTCTTCAATATTGAGGTGAAAGCCATCTAAAACTGCTTTTGCTTGGGGTTCGTTAATGTCTCCAATTAGACGCATCAGGTCTTCAGCCGTATTAATGAGATCTGTTTCAAACCGATTGAGAGTTTCTATGGCCAAGTCTAGCCCAAATTCCCCTGCACGACGGCAAACTTTCCTAAGATTACTTACAGCTAAATTCCATTCCACTTTTCGTTGCTCTGGATCGACTAATCGCGCCTTTCCTACAGCCGAATACATGGGGCCAGCCACAAAACCTGCTCCCAGTTCACTGGCTATTTCTAGGCAGGAATCCAGGTAGGTGAAGCAAGTCTGGTGATATGCCGGATCGGCATGCGTCAAATCCCTACTGGGACCAAAAGCTCCACAGATGATAGCCTTAAGCTCCTGGTCGGCCAATGCCTTTTTTACTAAATCCAAATCAATCAAAGAAGGATCTTCCACAGGGATTTCAACCGCATCGTATCCAAAGCTTTTAATCTTCGGAAATAAAGCTATGGTCTCTCGATTGAATGGGGAAGTCCAAAGCCAGGTACTTACCCCAAAGGTTACTTCCAAAGCCATGAATTATTTTCGTACGACCATAATGCCATTCATTATTCTCCAGTGGCCGGGTACGGTACACACAAATGGATATTCTCCTGGCTCAGTTGGTGCAGTAAATACCAAGGTTTCTTTGCCCTCAGGACTAACTAACACAGTAGCAATGATTACTTCTGGGATTTCAGGCACATAATTGAGTTCTGCTCCTTTTGGATTTTTTGCCAGTTCATCTGCTGCCTTTCCAATCAATTCCATGCTACCTTTTTTACCGATTACGAGGTTATGCTGCATGAAATCTAGATTTTCAAAGTCGATGGTCACCTGGGTACCTGCCTGAACTGTAAAAGAAGGCTTGTCAAATTTCATTTCGTGAGGAATTACCCCCAATTTAATGGTAGTAGTTCCGCTCGAAGTAGTTAGTGTAGGTAAACTTGCTACAAGCGCTAATTCTGAGCCCGGTTGCTTAAGAGTTAAAATCGAATTTTTACTTAATCTACCCCCAAACCACCAGTTACCTTCGTACTTTCCGACCACATTTTTACTGTCATTTGATCCCACTCGAACCTTATTAGGGTTGAGAGGTTGGGTAAATAACCCATTTGTCTTGCCTTTGGCAATTTCTTCTCCATTGATTTGAAGGGAGAGGCTGCCATCAGATAGTAGAGTAGCATCTACTGTAAATTGGGTGGTAGGAAGCGCTTTTTTGGAACTAATAATGGTGAGCTTGTCCTGCTGTGCAACTGCAAAATGGAGAGCATTCTGGTAAATATAAAGGCTATATCCATTTGTGTTGTTGCCTTGAGCCATTAGGACTCCCTCTAGAGGATTGTCGCCTTTAGAAAGGATAATTCGAACACCAATCTCTTTTCCTGTTACATCTGGAGGGAATAGAATACTGTTTCGTTGATCCAAAGGATATTGTTCAGCAACCAAGCTTCTACTGATTCGGTCGGGAAGTGGGAGAGTGCTTTCTCCAGAGGCTTGAATTGCTGCTTTTGCATCACGCTTCGCAAATTCTGAAGGATGGGTCAAGACTGCTGCAAAAAGGGCTTGTGGTAAAAACGCGTCTTTTCCATTTTCTTCTACCTCGGCTTCATTCAGCAAAATTTTTGCTGCATCTAAGGAAGTAGGCATTTCAGAAAGTGTTAAAAAAGCTTCTTTGCGAGTTTGTAAATCAGGATCTCTCAACAAGTTGCTACTAAGAATTGCTTCGGAAGTAGTTTCATTTCGTGGAAGTACGCGAAGCGCATTTTTACGAACTGCAGCAGATGGATGATTGAGTGCTTTCAACACAGCATCGGTAGCTTCTTGATTATTTCCAGTCAATTCTCCCAAGCCATGGAGCGCCCACAAGGCATTGATTGCAGGACCGTTGATGCCCACTTTGTCTTGGGTCTGGTTTCCAATAAGGGAATACAAGTCGCTAAGGATGGATTTTTCTTGTCGCTCTACAATCAACCGCTGCGCTGTCATTCTCCAAAAGAGATTATCACTTTTTAGAGCTTCTACAAGCTGTGCTGGTTTAGCATCTTTCAAATCGAATATTTTTGCATTCTTGCCTCCTTTGTAGCTAATTCTGTAGATACGTCCGTGTTTGCTATCACGAAGTGGATTGATGTAGGCATTTCCATTACCATTTTCAAAGCCACGTGGAGTAGGATTGTGCTGAATAATGAAATTGTACCAATCCGCTACCCAAAGTGCCCCATCAGGACCAACTTCTGCATGTACTGGAGAAAACCATTCGTCGGAGCTGGCTAGAATATTAAAACCGTTTTTTTCTTTGTAGCCCGATCCATCTGGGGAAATCATTGCTTTATGGAGCACACGACCTGTTGGCTCTGCTACAAAGGCTACACGGTTCCAATAAGACTCTGGAAAGCTTCGTGCCGTATAAAAATTATGTCCAGCAGCAGCGGTATAACCCCCAAACCAGTCTACCTGACGGAGGAAAGGGGTGAGGTGTGGCATATCGTAGTGGCTATCAATACCATGGACAGTATTCGCCGAACCTTGGAAAATAGGCCGCTTGAGGTAGTTGTTGGCCATAGAAAAATACACACTATGCTGACCATTAGCAGTAGACAAGAAGGTTTCAAAATCTTCTGTAAAACCTAATCCCCAGGTATTATTGGAAGAATTACCCAAGTATTCCAAACTACTTGCGTCAGGAGTAAATCTATAAACTCCTTGACCAAAGGAATGCGCTTGACCTCCTACATCACCTCTGAATCCGGAATAACCTAAGACACCCCAAATTTTATTATCAAAGCCATACTTCAAATTGGAAGGCCCCGCGTGAGTATCGCTTTTGCCCCAGCCAGTAATCATTACTTCTCTTACGTCTGCTATATCATCTCCATCAGTATCTTTGAGGAATATAAAATCAGGTGCCATGGAAATCAAGACGCCTCCATTGACAGCCATGATTGAGGTGGGGATATTCAATTTATCAGCAAAAACAGTGACTTTATCGGCTTTGCCATCACCATCTGTATCTTCTAATATTTTGATTCTATCGTTACCGCCTTCGGTGCGTACCTCATTAGGATAATCAACAGTTTCGATTACAAATAATCTACCACGCTCGTCCCAAGCCATCGCCATAGGATTGATAATCATGGGTTCGCTGGCAAATAATTCCATTTCAAATTCAACAGGTAATTGCACCAATTTCATGCTTTCTTCTGGGGACAAGGGTAATTGGTAGCGAGGTGCAGGGTCACGTTTTTCGTAATTAGGAATTTCTGCATCCTGGAATTGAGGTGTAGGAATTTTATAATCAGCTAGAAGTTGGGTTACTTTTTCTCCTACCGCCCACAGAATGCCGTTGGCAAGTAATTCATGAAATTCAGGTTGTTTCCATGTTTCCTCGTTGTGTCCATAGGCCGTATAAAATACATTTCCTTCTCCTTCCTTACGGATCCAGGTGTAAGGTTCCTTTTTATCACCATCTTGTCTTTCCATAAGTACCTGAATATCAGGATTTATTTGGCTATGTACATAAGTTTCATCCCATGTCTCAAACTCACTGATTCCCTGTAAGATAGGGTGAGTAGGCTCAAGTAATTGAGTAGTAAATCTACCAGTACCATGGGTACTGAATTGTCCACCTACTGCTTGCACATACCAGTCCGAGTTTCTAAAGCAGAAAGAGCCGCTATGCAATGGAATCAATGCTTTTCCTCCTTGAACAAAAGATTTGAGTGCTTTTTCCTGTGTAGGGGATATGGAATCATGATTGGCATAGATAAGTAGGCCGTCATAGTTTTGAAGTACCTCATCCTTTAGATCATTGGGATCTGCAGTGTAGGTGAGGTTGATTCCTTTTTGAAACAAGGGAGTAGAAATGTGCATCATCAATTTTTCGGTATTGTGATGGTCACTATCATGTCCCAAGACTAAAATCTCCACGCGTCGTGGTTCGGTCATCGATAGAAAAGCATTCTTCTTGCCGCAGGCAGTAAAGAAAAGCACAAAGATTAAGGGAAGAAGGCCAATTGGTCTACAAATCATGCTAGGGCGCATAGGCTGGGTTTGGTTAAATTGATGTAAATATTCATCATTTATATGGTGAAATTCTCACTCTTTTATCTTAAATTTTGACTGTATTCACTCATAAAAATGAGCTAATTCAAAGATTTAAGTAAAGATACAGTGAAAGAGCCCGTTCAAAAATCACGAATTCCAGCTGGAAGAGCCTTTGTAATCCAAGAACTAGTAGCGCCTTACTTTGATGTGAATTGGCATTTCCATTCTGAATATCAGTTATTTGTGGTATTGAAGGGGAGGGGAACACGCTTTGTAGGAGACCGAACAACATCCTTCAAAGAGGGCGATATGGTGTTGACAGGTCCAAATTTGCCACATTTATGGAAAAATGATAAAGCATATCATGCTTCGAGCAATGGCTTAGAAACCCATGGCATCGTCATCTATTTTCCAGATAATTTTTTAAATAATTCTGTTTTTGAACTGGAAGAATTGGAGGGGATAGCCAAACTGTTACAACTTTCCAATCGAGGAATAGAAGTGCTGGGTGAAACTAATCTCCGAATCACCCAATTAATGCAGGAATTACTTGAGCTGAAAGGATTGGCAAGATTACAGCAACTTCTTCATTTGTTGGATGTATTGGCCCAGTCTCAGGATTACCAATTGATAACGGATGCTGGTTACCTCAATACCAATAAGGAATCTGAGAAAGACCGGATGGGACAAGTGTATGAATATGTGATGCAACATTATTCCTCCAAAATTACGATCCAAGAGGTAGCACAAATTTGCAATCTATCCGTTTCTGCTTTTAGTCGATATTTCAAATCCCGAGTTAACAAGCCCTTCTCTAATTTTTTAACTGAAGTTCGGATTTCACATGCTTGTAAATTACTCCACGAAAGCGATCAGAATATCAGTGAGATTGCTTTTTCCTGTGGTTTTTATACGCTATCAAACTTCAATAAGCTTTTTCGTGAGCGTTTATACAAATCCCCCAAAGAATACAGAAAAGAATTTCAAGCTTCTCGTTTTTTGTAAGTTATTTCAATTTAAAATACCTCAAATGGATAAGCTTCCAAATTTATTTTCCAAAGTAGAGGAAGGATAAAATAAATCATCAGTGAAAGTAAAACGATGGAAATTAGGTTGAGCCAAATACCTGCCTTCACCATATCCTTGATTTTAAGATATCCTGAACCAAAAACAACTGCATTGGGAGGGGTGGCAACGGGTAGCATAAAGGCACAACTCGCAGCCATGGTAGCGCCAATCATGATTCCAAAAGGATGGATATCTAGTTTGATTGCTACAGAAGCCAGGATAGGCAAGAGCATGGAAGCAGTAGCTACATTGGAGGTGACTTCAGTGAGGAAATTAACAGCTGCAATAATAATCACTAGAAATAAGAAGAAGCCAACACCTTCGATTAGGGTAAAACGTTGCCCTATCCAATCAGCTAACCCTGTTTCCTTAAATCCCTCTGCCAATGCCAAACCACCACCAAATAGGATTAGAACACCCCAAGGAATTTTTTCAGCAGTATTCCAGTCTAAAATTCTTCCCGTTATGCCATTTTTTTTTGAAGAGGGGAGAAGCAATAAAAATAGTACCCCAGTTAAGGCAATAATTGTATCGTCAAGCTGTGGTAGTATTGGGGCCAATAAAAAACTTCGAGTTATCCAGGCAAAGCAAACCGTTCCAAATACCAGAAGTACAATTTTTTCTTCGAAGGTAATCCTACCTAGGGTGCTCAATTGATCACTGATAACCGATTTGGCTCCAATTAATTTAAAATTTTTGGGCAATGGATTACCAATATTTACTAAATAAATCCAGCAAATCGCTGTTAAGACCATCGTGAATGGAAGTGCAAAAAGCATCCATTCATTGAAATCGATGGTATAATTGTATAGTTTATCGACTACTGCACGAAGAATATTATTCGTTGGTGTACCAATTAGCGTCGCCATTCCTCCAATGGATGCGGAATAGGCGATCCCTAGCATGATATTTTTTCCCAAATTAGTGGCTAATTGTTCTTGTCCGACACCCAAATGCGATTTAAACTGTGTTACTACTGCCAAACCGATAGGAAGCATCATCAAAGCAGTAGCAGAATTGGAGATCCACATAGATAAAAAACCTGTGGCTAGTATAAATCCGAGAACTATACGCCGCAAATCTGTACCTAATAAATTTATTATGTTAAGCGCAATTCGTTGATGCAAATTCCATTTTTCAATAGCTGTGGCTAAAAGAAATCCTCCCATATACAACATAACCGTTGGATCCATGTAATTGGAGGAGATATTCTTCAGTGGTAAGATTCCTGCTAAAGGAAGTATAATCAATGGAAGAAAAGCGGTACCTGCGATAGGTATGGCTTCCGATGTCCACCAAATTGCCATCCATGCAGTGAGTGCCAACATAATATTTCCTTCAAGGGATAATCCATCAGCATTCACAAAAAAAACGATTGCTAAGAAAGCAAGGGGGCCAACAACTAAACCAATTCGAGGAAGCCAATTATTCATGTGTATAGTAAATAAGTAAAATCACGGAAATGCAGTTAGCTATGGAATAGTGGGAAGAAAGTTTATAGAAGTAGTTTGGGACTTTATTTAACATAATATAAATTATACAACAAATAAGCAATACATTCCAGGCAATTAACTTATTCTCTAGATTTAAGTACACCTACATAATAATCAGCATCCACAACAATATCTTCATCGCTAACAATTTTACTAACCTGCCAAGAAGTGTTCGCTTGAAGCCGTATGTTGTTGCCATTGATGAGTACATCTACTGGCATATCAAAATTCATAACTGAGTTTATCCACCTGTAATGCAATTCCCCCTCTAGTTGGTAGTATTCCAAAATAGGAATACGATTGTCTCTTAGGTATTGATCAAACACTTTACTTAGATTCATTCCCATATGTTCTGAGAGATACGCTTCGATTTGCTCTGTTGTAACGGTCTGGTGATAAAATGTTTGATTTAACCCTCGCAGAATCCTACGCCATTTTTCATCATTTTGCAGGAGCTCGCGTAGCATATTCAGCAAATTTCCACCTTTGTAATACATGTCACCGGAACCCCGTTGATTGACTCCATACGGGCCTATGATGGGAATATCATTTTGAATGTTCATTCGCGTGCCTCTGACATAGGCTTGACCCGCTTCTTTTCCGTAATGATAGTCAAGAAATAAGCTTTCGGAATAGTTCGTAAAGCTCTCGTGAATCCACATATCTGCTACATCTTTGTAGGTAATGTTATTGGCAAACCATTCGTGTCCGGCTTCATGAATGATGATAAAATCAAATTTCAATCCCCAACCTGTGCCACTTAGATCTCTACCAAGGTAGCCATTCTGATACCCATTTCCATAGGTTACTGAACTTTGATGCTCCATCCCCAAATAAGGTGCATCGACTAGCTTAAATCCATCTTCATAAAAAGGATATGGTCCAAACCAATGCTCAAAGGCTTGCATCATGCGTTTAGCATCTTGGAAATGAACTTTTGCTTTCTCCAAATTCTCCCGCAATACGAAGTAATCCATATCCAGTGTGCCTTTTTCACCTGCATATTTTTCTCCAAAGTGAACGTAATCGCCCACATTGATATTTACCCCATAGTCATTGATGGGATTTACAACCTTCCAATGAAAAGTATCGGTCTCTTTTCCCACTTCAATTTGGACCAAACGACCATTAGAAACATCCATAAGCCCTTTTGGAACGGTGACATGCATATCCAAGCTATCGACTTCATCCGCCGGATGGTCTTTAAGTGGCCACCATATGCTGGAACCAATTCCTTGGTTGGATGAAGCTATAAATGGAAGCCCATTGCTATCTTTTTGCCAGGTAATCCCACCATCCCATGGAGGGCGAATGGCTTCTTTTGGAATTCCCTCATAGTGAATCTGAATTTGTTCAAGCTGTCCCGGCTGCTGCTGCTTTAGTAAATTGACCCAATGCACTGCTCCTTCTCTTGTAAAGGATAAGGATTGCCCATTTTGGATTATGGATGTAATTTGAAGTGGTTCTTGTAGATCTATTTGTAAAACCTTAGCATCAGATAAAACTTCATAGGTAATTGTATTTGAGCCTTTTATGAATTTTATTTTGGGATCAATTTCAAGTGTTAGATTGTAATGTTTTAAATCCCACCAAGCCCTTTCTGGCGTTATGCTACCTCTTAAGGTGTCCGAACGACTGAATATTTTTTGTGAAAAACTCGGTATAGCTCCAATAAAAAATAGAATAAGTGCGAATTGGAATTTTATAGGTGTCATGCGTCAATTTTTTTGCTTTTAGAAGTCCTCTTTTTTATTTCCCGCCTGGTGGACAGTGCTTTTTCAAAAAATCAGTATACAACTTTCTCAAGTGTGCTGAAGTACCCTCACCTTCTGAGATCCCATGTGATCTGTTGGGATAAGGCATAAACTGAAATAGTTTACCATGCTTTATCAATTCGTTAACCAACATTTCTGCATTGTCATAGTGCACATTGTCATCACCTGTACCATGTATATACAATAAGTTACCTTGCAGATTTTTGGCATGTGTTATAGGAGACCCTAGAATAAAATCCTCTAAATTTTCCTGAGGAAGTCCCATGTATCTCTCCTGATAAATATTGTCATAGGTCAATTGATTTGCTACTGCTGCCATTGAAATACCGGTTTTATAAATTTCCGGATACTTGAATAGGAGGTTTAATGTAGCGGAACCTCCCCCACTATGCCCCCAAACGGCAACACGGTTTGGATCTACAAAATCCCACTGAACAATTTTTGCTGCAGCTTCTGCCTGGTCAGATATATTTAGGCGACCAATTTTTCTGTAGATACTTTTTCTCCAAGCTCTACCTTTAGGAGCTGGAGTTCCCCGATTATCTATTGACATGTAAATGTATCCATCTGAAGCCATATCGCCTTCATAATTCCGGTTTCTGCCTACGCCATACGTGTCTTTGACATTTGCTCCCCAAGGTTCTGTGTACACAAAAAATACAAGAGGATATTTTTTTGAAGGATCAAAATCTTTTGGTTTAATCATCCAACCATCCATTTCGGTTCCATCAGCAGTAGTTATTTTAAAGAATTCTACGGTCTTTGGCAGTTGATTTTGTTGAAGATTAGATTCAATACTAGCCTCAGGATGTAAAGGCTTGTGGTTGGACAATGCAATCCACTCTGAAGCAGGTCTTGTGTAGGAATTGTTGAATTGATGCAATGCAAATTCGCCTGAAGGTGAAATTGAATAGCTATTAGTTCCTTCAAACACAATTGGCGTTACACGTTCTGCACTACTTTTCCCGTCTAATTTGATTTTATACAAATATTTTTGCGTAGCATTTTCGGGTGAGGCATGAAAATAAGCAACTTTCTTTTTCTCATCTAGATGGAGCAGGTTAATAACATCGTAATTTCCTGGGGTCAGCAAGGTCTCCTTGCCATCCAATCCAATTTTATAGACATGGCGCCAGCCATCTTTTTCACTAAACCAAAGAAATTCTTTGTTATCGTTGATCCATTTGAATTCATGCCGATAAGTTAAGCCATATACGTTTTCCCAATTGGATAGAACATCAATCCACGTTTCTTCCACCTCCTCGGAAATTAGCTCAGCTTTATTTTTTGAAATGTTAACCGCAAATAGTCGACTATGATTTTGCTTTCTATTTAATTGCTGTACTAAAAGTAAGTCTGGATTGTTCCATTCCATTCTTGGCAAGTAATGCTGTTGAGGATCTCCTGGAATTGGTAACCAGTTGGTTTGCTTGGACGCTAGGTCAATCACTCCTATTCGAGCAGGTGATGGAGATTCTCCTACCTTGGGATACTCTACAGGCACTACCTGCGAATAGACAGAATCTGTGAAATTCATCATGAGGTAATCGCGGATTTGGTTGGCATCGATTTGCCAAAAGGCTATCTTTTTTCCATCCGGGCTCCATTGAAATCCATCCCTACAGGCAAATTCTTCTTCATAGGCCCAATCAAAGGTTCCATTTATTAGCTTTCGGTTACCATCTACCGTTAATTGAGTAATTTGACCAGTGTTCAAATCCTCAACATAAACGTTAAATTCACTCACATAAGCTATTTGTGACGCATCGGGTGAAAGCTTGGCAAACCGTAAGGAGGATTCAGGTAATCCCACTCCAACTTGTCTAAGTGCTTTTGTTTGTAAATCAAGTACCCAATAATCCCCTTGGGTATCTAGCCTCCATACCCGCTTAGTATTCGTATAAATGAGTGCTTTTTTTTGATCTTTTGATAAACTAAAGTCTCGAACAATCAAGGGATTCTTACCTGCGGGACTTAAATCAGCGCTTGAAATAAAAACTTCTGGGGCATTCGCAGGCAGTGAATACCGCACCACCTGATTTTTTTCAAGTTGGAAGTAAGAACTCCCTTCATTTTCCCAAAGGACAGTTTGACTAAAAACAGCATTGAAAACAGAGCTTAAGGCTAATACAAGCCAAATCAATGGGGCATTATTTTTTAAATTCATACCGACAAATTAGAATTATAAACTAAGTAACAAAAATGAAAGTGGATTACCACACCAATTAAGTAAGTTACCTTGTTTGGCTAACTGAATTTTGTAAATTAAAATTTCTTAAACACACCTGCAGCAATGAAAAATTACTACCTCAAGCTTTTTACGAGTTTATTCGTATTAGGTATCAGTTTCGGAATTCTTGAAGCACAAAAAGTTCCTGTTGATCCCTCCTATTATTCCAGTTACAACTGGCGAAATATTGGTCCAGATCGAGGAGGAAGGTCTCTTGGTGCAACAGGAATTCCTACTCGTCCCAACGAGTATTATTTTGGAGCTACGGGCGGTGGTCTTTGGAAGACCGTAGATGGTGGTAATGAATGGTTCCCTGTAACAGATGGCCAAATTAGTTCGTCAAGTATTGGGGCAGTTGCCGTATCAGAATCTAATCCCGATGTGGTTTATATTGGAGGAGGTGAAACGCAATTGCGTGGCAGTATTACTCAAGGTGATGGGGTATACAAGTCAACAGATGCTGGAAAAACATGGAAACATATGGGTTTGAAAGAGACTCAAGCCATTTCTAGAATCCGAATCCATCCAGAAAATGAACAACTGGTTTATGTAGCTGCTCTCGGACATCCCTATGGTGAAAATGAAGAAAGAGGCGTGTTTCGTTCCAAAGATGGTGGCGAAACCTGGGAAAAAGTATTGTTTGTGAGTAATAAAGCAGGTGCAGCTGATTTAATCATCGACCGTAGCAATCCAAGTGTCCTTTATGCCTCAACCTGGCAGGTGTATCGAAAAGCATGGAAAATGTGGGGCGGTGGACCGGATAGTAAATTATGGAAATCTCAAGATGGTGGAGATACCTGGATAGATTTAACTACCAATCCGGGGATGCCCGAAGGTCCTATCGGAAAAATTGGGGTAACGGTTTCACCTGCAAATCCACAGCGAATTTGGGCTATTGTTGAAGCAAATGAAGGAGGAGTTTATCGTTCAGATGACGGTGGAGCTACTTGGAAAAGAGTGAATGACGAAAGGAAACTTAGACAACGGGCATTTTATTACTCACGAATCTATGCCGACCCCAAAGATTCGAATACGGTTTACGGATTAAATGTTGATTTCTGGAAATCTACGGATGGAGGAGTGACTTTTGATGTTGAAATAAACGTGCCTCATGGGGACAATCATGATCTGTGGATCGATCCAAATGATCCGATGAGAATGATTAGTGCCAATGATGGTGGTGGGGTGGTGAGTATAAATGGAGGAAAATCATGGACTGAGGAAGACTACCCTACTTCTCAGTTTTACCACGTCATGACCACTTCTGATGTTCCGTACCATGTAGCAGGTGCTCAACAAGACAACACGACCTTAGCCATCCCAAGTGAAGGATGGGGACATATGCTAGCAAGTGGACCAAATCATGGGTGGCAGTATGCTGTAGGTGGTGGTGAAAGCGGTTGGATTACGCAAAGTCCAACGGATCCTGATGTTTTTTATGCTGGCAGTCAAGGGGCCTTGTTAACGCGATACAATAGAAAAACTGGCCAAATTAGGGACATCCAAGTTTATCCAAGGTTCTTCTCAGGCGAGCCTGCCTCAGCTTTACCAGAAAGGTGGCAATGGACTTTCCCCATTATGTTTTCTCCTGTGGATCCAACAGTGATGTATACTACCTCCCAGCATGTATGGAAAACCACCGATGATGGACAGTCTTGGGAAAAAATAAGCCCAGATTTGACCTATGCAGATCCAGAGACCTTGGGTAAAACTGGAGGTATTATAACTATGGACATGAATGGTCCTGAAATTTATGCGACTGTTTTTGC
>JALRIY010000469.1 GCA_023255285.1 Algoriphagus sp. | reverse complement strand
AGGAGATATCTACTTGGGAGGCGGGCTTGTTGCCTGTGAGTCTTATTTTGTCAAAGTTGGTTCCTACAAACTCCCAGTTGCCAGACCCTTCAAACAAGTCCGGAGCCCCTGAGGTGGTATAAGACTTAGTAGTACCTTGCAGCCGAATGCTGAGTCCGGGATAAAGCGAACTTTCATCTACTTGATTCCGCTTGACGTAACCTGTCGATCCTAGGGTATAGGTGAAGCCTTGGGTACCACTGATCTTTTCCAAGGCTAGCTCCTCGGGCGTTTTGGGAGTTTCCTTTTCTCCGCAAGAGGCAAAGAAAAGGAAACAAAGGAATAGGATGGGAACTAACTTTTTCATGGCTTAGTGGATGACAGTGAATTTGATCAGGTGAAGCGTATCACGGGTGCTAAGACGAAGGAAATACATCCCTGCCTGGAGATCCCGAGTGGAGAACCCGAGTTGCCCATCGACTCCCTCTTCCAGCCGAATCTCTCCAAGTACTCTACCCGAAGCATCCACCAAGGAAGATCCGCGGATAGCACCACTACTCACACCTTCGGCAAACTCTAGGTACAGGTAGTCGTTAACAGGGTTGGGGTAGGCTTTGATGGCATTGCCCTGATTCGCTCGCTCAGGAGCTGAGAGCACGATAT
>JALRIY010000468.1 GCA_023255285.1 Algoriphagus sp. | reverse complement strand
ATATCTAACTAAAAAAAAATGTGAAAAAATTTCTCGACAAAACTGCGTTATGATAATTAATCAAAAAAAACTACAGCTAAACAATAAGTCTTATATTTTAAAAGAAATAAAAAAAGAAAATTTTAAAGAAATTATTAAACAAGACGGTATTACAATCTCAAAAATTAAGGATAGCAGAAGAAAATCAATAATTAGATTTGCTGGTCTTTATAGCAGAGACCTGGATGATTAAATAATTTGGCGGGAGTGACGGGACTCGAACCCGCGGCCTCCTGCGTGACAGGCAGGCGCTCTAACCAAGCTGAGCTACACCCCCTAAAAAAAGTAGTGCAGCCAAAATTATGCTGTCACCACAATTTAAAATTACTGAGTAAATTTATACACAGAATTCTTCAAAAAGTCTTATAAATTATAACTCAGCAATTTTAAGAGAATAAATATAGGCTTCTGTTTTTTGGTTATTCTTTAAATACACATCAGTGATTGTTCTTTGATAATGTTTTCCTTCATAACAATCTAATTTTTTCCATAGATACTTAAGACCGAATGAGGTTAATAAATAACCATTAATTTTATCTACTTTTGAATTAGGAATAATTGCATCATATTCAAAATCTTTTTCTAACCTTATTTTCTTAACAGAACCAAAGG
>JALRIY010000467.1 GCA_023255285.1 Algoriphagus sp. | reverse complement strand
GTAAAGCTTATGGCGGTGTTAAAGCCAATGAAGATATTTCGTTATCTATTGATCAAGGTTCTATCGTTGGATTGATTGGTCCAAATGGATCAGGAAAAACAACATTATTTAATTCAATTGTTGGAGCCCATCCAATTGACAAAGGTTCGATTAAATTTAACAACGAAGAATTGTCTACTCTTACTGTAGATCAAATTTCAAGACGTGGATTGTTAAGAACATTTCAGCAAACAAAAATTTATGGGCAAATGACTTGTATGATGAATATGAAAATCAGCAAAAAACTCACTGGAAAATTTTCAGATATGTTTCAAACAATACCAAAAGAAGTAGAAGAGGAGGCAGAACAAATTTTATCTTTTGTAGGATTGTATCAAAAAAGAAATTTACGAGCAGGAGAATTGTCATTTGGTCAGCAAAAATTATTAGAACTTGCCATGGCATTAATTAATGCACCGAAAATGTTAATCTTAGATGAACCGACAGCTGGTATTAACCCAACTTTAATCAATGGTATTGTAGACAGACTAATCAAAGTTAATAAAAAATATAATATTACTCTTTTTGTTATAGAACATAATATGAGAGTCATAATGAACTTGGCCCAGAAAATTTATTGTATGGCTTACGGAAGAATTTTAGCCGAAGGCAA
>JALRIY010000466.1 GCA_023255285.1 Algoriphagus sp. | reverse complement strand
GTAATTTTTGACTCAGCTAGAAAAACTTTTAGAAATGAAATTTATAGTGATTACAAGGCCAATAGAGCAGAAGCGCCAGATGATCTCGCACCACAGTTTGAATACATAAGAAAATCAGTATTAGCTTTTAATTTACCATCCGTAGACCTTTTAAACTATGAGGCAGATGATCTAATAGCCACATATGTTGATCAAATTTTAAAGGCAGGTGCAAAGGTAACTATTGTTTCATCTGATAAAGATTTAATGCAACTCTATAAAAAAGATGTTCGGATTTTTGATCCTATGAAAAATAAATTTATCAATGAAGAGGATGTTTTTAAAAAGTTTGGTGTAGATGCTAGCAAGGTTATAGATGTTCAGGCTTTAGCTGGAGATAGTAGCGATAATGTGCCAGGTGTTCCAGGTATAGGAGTTAAAACAGCTGCAGAGCTAATAAATAAATATGGAACTTTGGATAAACTTTTAAAATCTACTCATGAAATTAAACAAAATAAAAGAAGAGAGACTTTAATTGAAAATAAAGACAAGGCATTAATAAGTAAAGAGCTTGTAACTTTAAAACATGATGCACCTGTAGACAGAGAGCTTAGCGAATTCAAATTGAAAGAGATAGACAAAGATAAACTCTATGAATTCCTGAGAGAAATGGAAT
>JALRIY010000465.1 GCA_023255285.1 Algoriphagus sp. | reverse complement strand
AGCACCTTCTTGTAAAGTTGAAGCAACTTTGATAGACCCTTGTTGTGCTGCACCTAATATAGGGTTACTTTGTTTCGTAGAGTAGAAAGACTGAAAGCCTTCTATTAAATTTCTAGCAAACATATCGCTTAGAGTTTTAGCAAAAGAGTCTACAACTCCTTCCACCGCTTTTAGCATTGCAGTTTTAAAAGAAGATACTTTATTTGTAAGTAAATCTGAAAATACGTTAGAAAGCCCAGAGTGTAAATCCCTAACAATATTCTGAGTAATTATTGCCATATCTGACAAATTTTCTCGGGCAAAATCTAACTTATCTAGTTCATTAATAATACTTTCTATAGCGGCCTGTTGTTGAGGATCGAGCAACTGTAGTTGTTGATTAAACAAATCTCCGCTTAAACGTCTTTGTGCCGCAATACTATCAGCAAGCGCACTTACTCTGGCTGCTTGCTGATTAAATCCAGTTCTCTTGAACTCTGCGGCTTTTATTCTTTGTTCTTGCTCAGAAACTTCTAATCTTTTATCCAGTAAAGCATACTCTAAAGTTAGAGTTGCTTTTTTAATTTCAAATTCTTTATTTACTTGTTCGAGTTTAGTTCCTATCATACTTAACTCTAATTGATAAGTAGCCTCTGCAACTCTTTCTTCTTCCCTTAAGAA
>JALRIY010000464.1:251-661 GCA_023255285.1 Algoriphagus sp. | reverse complement strand
CTTCTTTACGATTGGAAATTGGAAAGTCATAGGAAAGTTGAAAGCCAATTTCTGTCAAAAAACTACCGAAATAAGAAGAGCCTTTTTGGATGTTGTGCTTCCTTAAAATAAACCCTTGCCCAGGATCATCTAAAAAGACACTTAATTCCTTGGATTGCTCTTTTGGTAATACATGTACATTGAGGTAGCCCACCCCCATAGAAAGGTAGTGGATCAACTGAAATTTCCCTTCTTCCGTTAGTGAATACCCAAAATTAACCAAGGCACGAGAGGTTCGAAATTGAAATCGATCGGACTGTATTTCAACTGCTTGACTTTGATGATGGGTGAGCTCGAAACCAAAAATAAAATCATTTAATCTTGCCTGGTAACCAAGCCCATACGTGTTGTACCGATTCTGAAGATGCAAC
>JALRIY010000464.1:0-241 GCA_023255285.1 Algoriphagus sp. | reverse complement strand
GTAAGGCGTTGAATTGACTTAAATTTGCTCCAGAAGTACCTGTAAACACATACATGGAAGGTCTATTAGCCAAAAATCCTTGGGCATGCACATTCATCCCAACTAGGCAAAAGAATAAAATATAGAAGATACGATGAGTCATACGTCTGGCTACTTCAAAGTAGACTGGGTAAAATTACTTTGAATTGCGGACTTTTAGGGCATTCAAAATTATTTACCAGCTATTTTTCCTCTTGCGGCA
>JALRIY010000463.1 GCA_023255285.1 Algoriphagus sp. | reverse complement strand
CCTTGAGCCGCCGTAGCGTAGTCAGTGGATGCCGTAGTAGCCGCAGTACCAAGCCCTAAGTTTGTACGTGCTGTGGCTGCGTTATTAAGGTCAGAGAGGTTGTTTGCTACTGTTAAGAAACCACTAGCATCAACAGCCGCTGCTGCCCATGTAGCGCCAGTGTAAACCTTAAGCTGTAGGGAAACGGTGTCATAATATAACGCACCAGTAGCTAACGCATTTCCGTCATTGTCTACAGCAGGATCACTAGCTTTTGCACCTAAGTAACGGTCGTCAAAGGCATCATAAGTAGCTGCTGCTTGGTTAGCATAGTTAGAAGCACTTGTAGCGTAGCCAGCAGCGTTTAGTGCGTTATTGTAAGCACTTGTGTTATACCCTGATGCTGAACTAGCTGAAGAGGCTGCTGCGCTTGCACTACTAGAAGCGTTACCAGCCTGTGTAGTAGCAGTTGTAGCGGCAGTTTCAGCACGAACAGCTAATGTAGTAACAACCGCAATAGAAGTATCTGTGGTAGCATCTCCTGCCCCACCAGCACCACGATAGATTGCCATGTTTTCTCCTTGTTGAACTCTTGTTGAAAGGCTCTAACAAAAGCCCTTTAACAAAAGAGGGAGACCTCCTTAGAAGTCCCCCTTTAGCCTAATTAGGCTGGCATTGCGATT
>JALRIY010000462.1 GCA_023255285.1 Algoriphagus sp. | reverse complement strand
GACTTCACGATCCATAACTGATTCGGGATACATGCGACCATTACGATTTTTTAATTCTGATTGGAGGAAGATGCCTTCAATGAAGTAATCTTTTCCCTTACCTAATTTATTCTCTGTGATTAACTTCACAGATTCATTAACTTCTCTTATGAGTTTCATCTTAGCTTCCTACTGCTGTAGTATCGTCGTAAACGCTAAATTCTGGAGTCTCTATCTTAGAGGCATATCCAGATTCTTTGCGAAGATTCATATAGAGTTGAGCATTTCCAACTGTTGTAACTATTATATTGCTAGCATTATTAACGTTATCATTATATTCTGAATCAGCAAAATCAAAGTCTCCAGGCGCATCACCTGGTAGAATAATAATTACTTTAGCATTGCGTGTAACTGTAATCTTTGAACCAGTGTCTCCAGCCCATCTTAAACTAACGATATTAACTTTTTGTACACCACCTTCTAATGCTTGTGATGAAGAAAGTAAGTCAGTACTAAGAGTAATGGTTTCTGTAACATCAGCACCAGATATCTTAACGGCTACTTTCTTTTCTGTTTTTCTAAGAATATCTTTTGCCATCTTATTCCTCTAATTGTCTTATGACTTGCATGAAATTCTCTTTGGACTCACGCATATGTTCTACTAACTTATATTTATCTTTTAACT
>JALRIY010000461.1 GCA_023255285.1 Algoriphagus sp. | reverse complement strand
GAGTACTTGGGTACATTGTTCACTTCAGACATGCTGTACGGTGTGGCTGAGTTGCGTGACAATGCGGCTGTTGCGATTGCAATGCCAGCCTAATTAGGCTAAAGGGGGACTTCTTAGGAGGTCTCCCTCTTTTGTTAAAGGGCTTTTGTTAGAGCCTTTCAACAAAGGAATCAATATGGCATATTACCGTGGAGTAGGAGGTGCTGGTGATGCCACCAACGATGCCTCAGTATCCCAAGTTACAGAGGCACAGATAGCGGCTGAAGCAGCGGCTACAACTGCCACCACAAAGGCTTTTGAGGCTACGACCTCTGCTACCTTAGCTGCCGCCTCAGCCACCGCTTCTGCCACCTCAGCCTCACAAGCATCGGCACTGAAGGATGAGACACAGGCGTTAGTGGATAGCGTTGCGGATGTATCAGGTCTTGTTACAGATGCTCAAACTGCTGCGGCTAATGCGGCTACCAGTGAAACCAACGCAGGGGCATCAGCAACAGCGGCAGCTACATCGGCTACAGCAGCAGGGGTATCAGAGGTTAATGCAGGGGCATCGGAGACTGCTGCGGCTACCAGTGCGACATCAGCGGCTACTTCAGCAACTAATGCGGCTACTTCAGCAACTGCTGCGGCTACATCGGCTACGGCAGCAGGGGTATCAGAGGTTAATG
>JALRIY010000460.1 GCA_023255285.1 Algoriphagus sp. | reverse complement strand
CAGCATCCAATCATGAATCTCTTCATAATTAAGCATATTTTCATCAACTAAGAATGCGCATGTAAAAGACCCATAATTGATCTTATCAGGCATTTGAGTAATATTTCTTTTGGGTGTATTAAATGCAGCACCAACAGCAGTTAAGTCTGGTAACGCAGCAGTCTGTATAGAGAACTGAGCATTAGGATATTTCAACGTATCAATTACAAGATTGAACGCTGATGGATTTAGTGGGGATAAAATTTGAGTAGCCATATCATTTCTCTCTCAATGAGTATATAGCTTTATTTATATAAAAAAAAGAGGAGGCCGAAGCCTCCTCTTTCATACCATCAAGCTACTATTAGGCAGCTAGGATGTTTGTTACCGCGAAGATGCGGTAGTACTGGTTAGCACGGTTAGTACCAGTTTCGCTACCAGATGCACCACCCGCAAATGGGTTAGCAACCATACCGTAGCGAGTCTTGAACCCGATGCGTGGCTGGAAGTCATTCTCGCCAACTGCACGAACCATAGTTAGTGGAACGTAAGGAGCGTAGAACATACCAGCGTCGTATGGGTTAGTACCACGATAGCCGACAGTAACGTAATCGTTGCTAGCATAAGGATCAATATAGACCTTCATACGACCATTGAGTACACCAGCAAAAGTATTGCCAGTATCGTCAAC
>JALRIY010000045.1 GCA_023255285.1 Algoriphagus sp. | reverse complement strand
GGTAGTTGAACTGGAGATCCTACTTGGAGTTCTCCTCTTCGATTAAACAAGTATAGTTTACTAGAAATGCCTAGGGCAACCATAAAATCCCCTTTTCCAGGTACTCGTGCATGAAAAGGAGCTCCTAATGTGGGTTCCCCTAAAGGCATTGGATTCCAGCCTTCCAAGGCTTGGCCCGATTTATCCAAAAGCCATAAGTTGCCAGCCTCTGTAGCTATAAAAAAGCGATAGGATTTATTATTGTCATAATCTACTAGGCTGAGGTGTGTGATTTTCTCACCCACCAAGGCTATTGGAAATCCAGGTAAGGGGTCACCAAGGCGGTCAATGGCATATAGTTTTTCTGCTGTAGCCAGTAAAACCTGTAGTTTTCCATTAGTGTAGTAATCAATTTGGACGGGGTCTGCAATCAGTGGCCCATCTAATTGTTGCGTATAAACCTGTTCTCCAGTAGAATTAATTAGGTAGAGGACATGGTTTTGATCTTGAACGATTATGTCCTCTGTACCGTCATTAAAGTTTTTGATTGCTTTTGGTCCATAGGTCAAATTTTGGGGAAAGGTCAACTCTTTTTCATTGGCTAATTCAAAGGATTTTATCGCTTGCGTGTTGGTAGGCATCTCCTTGGAATAATTTATGAAGAGGGTCGCCTCTGGGCCTGATGAAGTTTGTTGGACACGGAGGCCTAAGGTGGTAAAGGGTTGAAGTTCTGCCCTAAATTTTTGAATGAACGTGCTCCAACTTGGGTTTGTAGTTTGGATCCACTGTGGCCAAATTTTTGAAAGTAAAAAGGTTTTGCTGTACCCTGTCGTCGGAGAAAGGAGATTTTTAACTTTTTCCGGATTTTTTGCCCAGGTATTGCCTTGACTATAATCGTCTATCAGCCACTTCATTCCCTTGGCTGAATTACTCATAATTAGGATTGAGCCTAGTTGGGTGATGTAAGTTTGACTAAATCCTGCAAATCGTCCATTGAAGAGGTGGGCAGGAAAATTTTCCTCTGGAAATAGTAATATCTGCTGTTCTAGATACTGGTCAACTGGATAGAAGTCAGTCGTATCTCGGTATTCCTTTAGAAGTTGCCAGGCTTGTTCGGGGTGTTCGCTTTTTAACAAAAGTGCTAAATTCTTTTGAGGGGGTGTCACCGATTCAAGCTCTAAAAAATACTGTTCACCGCTTAGGTAATCGTAAAAGCCTCTGTCAATAAGTCGTGTTTGAACTTCGCCACTTACGGTAGATTTAGCCTCAAAAGAGCCATGTTGAATTTTTTGAGTTTCGTAGAAATCCTTTAGGTTGAATTGGGTGATGGTGTGTGTTCGTAAGGGAATTACAGTTTCAAACTCGTGGAATTGGGCTTGAATAGCAGGTAAAAAATCTACTTCCGGAAGGCCAAAAACAGGGCCTTTAAAAATCAATTGGTCCTTTTCAAATTCCAAGTTCAGGGCCATCAAATGATCGGATAGTTTAAGTTCCTGGAGCAACTGGGAGGATTTTTTTGTACTTACTCCATTGAGTAGTTTGGCAAATCCTTTAGAAGAAAGCAATAGTCTTCCGAATTCGGATGAGTTGGCGGACTTTCCAGTTAATTTGTGAGAAATGGGATCTGCGTCTTCACTCAAGAATAATCGAATAGCCTCCTCAATTACAAACGAAGACGAGGAGATCAGTAGGACGTTATTGAGTAAGGTGATGCTCCATTGGACACTGTTACTGGTATTGAAAATATCAATAATTTCTTGATCGCTGTATTTTCTTGTTTGAAAGCGGGTGGCAGGAATTTCTAGTTGTTGCAGTTCTTTCAAAAATTCATTACCAGAAGTGACTCCAAAGTTTACGGTATAAAGTAAACTGAATTTATCCGACCCGACGGCATGATAACTGAGAGTGACTTGCTTGTTTCTAAGGGTTTTGCTTACAAATCCCTTTTTCCCGACTAGGCTATCTATGGAAACTAATTGTTTGTTTAGGGTTTCGAATACTGGGATTTTTGCTAATTCCTCCCATAGGGCTTGTTGCTTCAAAGTTTGCCAAGTGAAATCTGCTTGGTGGGTTTCAAAAAGGAAAACTACATCGTTTGAGATTAAATCCAAGCTATTGATAGGTCTGGATAAAATAAACCGGTTGTACAATTCATAACTGCCCCAGCTTCCTAGGGACAGCAATAAAATGACCAGCAAGCTTTTCCAGATTTTCATGTAAGCAAAAGTAGGGTAGAGAATAAAAGAGGCCTAAGAAACTAATCAGGAAGAAAAGTGTCTTAGGCCCTGAAATAAGATTGATTTCAGATTAATTGCTCAAGCGATCCAACACTTGCATTACTTCCTTTACGTGTCCTCTTGAGGTTTCTAAAAGTTGTTGTTCCTCGGGATTTAGTGCCAGTTCAATTACCTTTTCAATCCCATTTTTACCTAGAATTACCGGTACACCTAAGTAGCAATCATCAATTCCGTATTCTCCATCAAGTTTAATGCATACGGGGAAAACTCTGCGTTGATTTTTTAAAATAGCTTCTACCATTTGCGCAGCAGCAGCCCCTGGTGCATACCAGGCAGATGTACCCATGAGTTTTACTAGTTCCCCTCCACCAAACTTAGTTCGTTCGATAATGGCGTCAAGTTTGTCTTTGGCTACAAGTTCAGTAACAGGGATGCCAGCTACGGTGGTGTAGCGCGGTAGTGGCACCATGGTGTCACCATGTCCTCCCATCAAAATAGCTTGTATTTCTTTGCCTGACACATTCAATTCTTCGGCAAGAAAAGCTCTGTAGCGTGCAGTATCCAATATTCCAGCCATTCCAATAACTTTTGTGCGTGGCAATCCTGAAGTTAAATGCGCTTGGTAGGTCATCACATCTAATGGATTTGACACCACAATGATGATGGCATTTGGAGAATATTTCACCACATTCTCTGTGACAGACTTGACGATTCCAGCATTGGTTTCAATCAAATCATCCCGAGTCATCCCAGGTTTTCTGGGTAATCCAGAAGTAATTACCACCACATCAGAATTTGCAGTTTTGCTATAGTCGTTGGTGCTTCCTACAGTACGGCTATCGTATTGATTTATCGGTGCTTTTTGCCAAATATCAAGCGCCTTGCCTTCGGCAACCCCTTCTTTAATGTCAATTAAAACGATTTCTTCAGCTACTTCACGATACGCCAATACATCGGCACAGGTTGCTCCTACATTTCCTGCACCCACAACGGTTACTTTGCTCATATTTTTATGGTTTTTGGTTTGAATGCCTTTTAATTCGGCTCTAAGTTACTAAGGGATACTTAGGAATAGAAACCGCTGCTGGATAAGTTTGTCGACAATTGATTTTTTTTGAAATAGATTTTTTGAGTAATCCCAGTTTTTATTCAAACATTTGGCGTAGACTAAAAAACCCAAAGGATTCTCGGTACGACCGAAATAATCGTTGGTTATTTGCATTGTAAAATTCCGCCAAAGAGGTCATCATTTTCGCCTTAATTCTGGGGCTACTGTCAAAAAGCTCAAGAAGGGCGAATTGGGGAATCACTAGAAGTTCTGCTTCCTCCGAACTCACTAAAGCAGTGTAGGTACGTTTTGTATTTTCTAAAAGTGAATTTTCTCCAAATGCATCCCCCCGCTTTAATTGCATAATCGTTTCAAAATTTTCACGTAGATCAATCGTAAGGTCTACTTGTCCCTTCCGAATAAGGTAGAGAGCTTGACTTGGGTCTTTGCTAAAAAAAATAACTTCATCGCGAACATATTTTCGCTCATGCATGGTGGGGAGCAAGCGGGCCAGCTCCTGCTGCTTGAGGAGTTCAAAAAATTTAATGCCCTGCAAGAAGTCAAACATCCGCAATTCCTGGGGTTCGTAGGTTTTGGAAAATGGATTCCTCATGACTGATTTTTTTTAATATACAGGTATTTTTGAGTGGAAGGACCAACTTTAGCCCATTCTGCTATTCTCATACCGATTACCCAGGCAATTTTATTTCCTGAAACTAAAACTTTTACACTTGATTTTAATGCAAGTGAAACCTTATTATCGATCAGAAAATCAGAAATTTTCTTTTCAGATGACATGCCTAGTGGATTAAATCGGTCCCCTTCCTCCCAAACACGGACTTGAAGTGGGTATTCCAAACGAGCTGCATCCAACAATGCATGTGCTGGATTTTGGTCCAGATGGTCTAGTTCGGAAAGCCAATCGAGCCTGTAACTACCTTCAGGAAGTGCCAAGGACTGGGTTCCAAAGGGAATTTGAAGTGGTGGAAATGGGGAAGGACTCGAATGAAGGACCAGGCCTTCACGGTCCAAACTAACCTGGTATTGGGAGCTTCTAAAGTAGGCCCCTATCTTGATTGTCTTCAAATGATCTGCTAATTCCTGTGCTTGGGAGGAATTAAAACCGTAGGGGCGCAACCAAAAAAACAAAAGGGTTGCGACTCCTTGTACCGCTGAAAATGCCGTATAAGGCAATAAAATCAACCCCTCCTGTTCTTGAAGGTGTTGGGATTTCCATAATTCAACAAGGCTAAAAAAAGCCTTTCCAGTATCTTTTAATTTCCCAAAACTTTGGAGAAGATTTTTTTTGGTATCTGGGTCGACTTGGTACAAAGCAGGCAATCCTTGGAGTCGAAGTTTATTTCTTTTGTAATCTGAGGCAGCATTGGATCGGTCTTCACGCCATGCCAATAAGACCTCTTCAGCATAGGCTGCTAGCTGTGCTCTTGAAAATGGAAGCAAAGGGCGAATCAACTCTCCTCGGCGCTCGCTCATTCCATAGAGCCCTTCTATTCCGGTGCCACGCATCAAATTTAAAAAAATAGTTTCTAATTGATCGTCTTCATGATGTGCGACTACAATTCCGGACAAATTATGTGTCTTTCGAACCTCTTCAAAAAACTGATAGCGAATTTCTCGAGCTGCCATTTGGATCGAGATTCCTTTTGTGTTTGCCCATTCTATGGTTTCTGCACGGTGGACATGTACGGGTATATGACGATTTCTGGCCCATTTTTTTACGAGTTCTTCGTCTCGGTCACTTTCAGAATCACGTAAACCAAAGTTAACATGGGCTAATTCTATTTGGATTCCAGCGGTATGCAGTAAGTGTGCCAAAGCCATGCTATCTAGGCCTCCACTACACGCTAAAAGATAGCTTTTGCTAGGCTCAAAAAGTTTGCGTTGTTGTATATGCGAGATAAAGGAGTCGTACATTGATCAAAAATAGCTTTTTCTGCTAAATTTGCCTCCACTCGATTCCCTATGAAAGCTCCTTTTTTCTTTCTACCCATTTTTATTCTGGTGAGTCTGCCTTTTCTGGGGTGGGCGCAATCCTCTTCTTTATTGGAGATTCGTAGTGCAGATTTATTGCAAGGGGCAAAAGGGTTTGAGCGCTTGATGGGTAATGTAAAAATGAAACATCAAAATTCACTCATCAGCTGTGATTCAGCCCATTTTTTTAGGGAAGAAAATCGAGCGCAACTGTACGGTAGGGTACAAATCACTGATGAGATTGATCCTGTGACGACCACAAGCGGGTATGCAGAATACGACGGGGCAACCAAAATAGCCAAACTTAGAAAAAATGTAGTCTTCACCAATCAAGAAACAAAACTCTATACTGAATACTTAGACTACAATAGAGAAATAAATGTAGCCACCTATTTTGAAGGGGGAAAGGTAGTCGATTCGGTCAATGTTTTAACTAGTGAAATTGGGACTTATGAAATCAATTTTGAGCGCATTAATTTCCAACAGAATGTCGTGCTTGTCAATCCAGATTACACTCTGAAAACAGAAGAATTAATCTATTTGACCATTCCAAAAACAGCACAAACCCCTGGATTGACTAATTTAATATCCAAAGATGGCAACCGATTAGATGCGCAAAAAGGGAGTTTTTACGATACCCAAGCAAAACAATTTAAATTTTTTGAAGGGTTGGTTGAAACAGAAAAAAGTAGAGTAAAGGCGGACGAGTTATTCTATGATGAGGTGAAAGGGTATTATGAGGGGAAAAAGGATGTTCGCGTATTGAACAAAGAACGTAAATTGGAGGTCTTTGGCGATTTAGGCACTTATTGGGAAATAGAGAAATACAGTCAGGTCAATGGGAATGCATTAGTGCGGAAATATTTTGAAACCGACACCCTCTTCTTGGCTGCGGACACGTTGATCTCACGTGACAGTGAATCCGACACAGCTAGGTATTTATTGGCTTTCCATCAGGTGAAGCTCGTAAAATCAGATCTCTCGGGACGTGCAGATTCACTCGTCTACCAATTTTCAGACTCTACCATCCACCTGTATAACGATCCAGTGTTGTGGAATCGCGCAAGTCAAATTTCTGCGGATAGCATGTCTTTTTTTCTAGTGAATGAAAATTTAGATCGTGTACTCATGAAGAATAAGGCTTTTGCCGTATTGACAGATACGTTGATGAATTTCAATCAAATGAAGGGAAGAAGGATGACGGGGTATTTTAAGTCCGGTCAACTGAGTAAATTGGAAATTACAGGAAATGGGGAGTCCTTATATTACGCACTTGAAGGAGATACGTTAACTCAGGGGATCAACCGAATTTTGAGTGCAACAATCGCGTTGAGTTTTGATGAAGGGGTAGTCAAAAAATCAAATTTTGGAGTTCGCCCCGACGGCAAATTCATACCGGTCCAAGATCTAGATGAAAAATGGAGTAGGTTGGAAGGTTTTCGTTGGCGCGGAGAGGAGAAGCCTATTCGTAAGGATATGGATTCCTGGCGTAAGGTGATTGAAATCGACAAGGAGTTGAAAAATTTTTTCGAAGAGACTCCCACAATAAAGAACAGAATACCTCCTGAGGAAGGCCTGGAAAGGGAGTGGGTGTACTAGGATTCAAGGGTGAAATAGGGTTTCTATTTTTTTTAAAAACTTAACATCTATTAACCGGCAGATCGCGGAATTTTTATATCTTTTTAAATATCTTTAGCGTATACATTGGAGTTAATAAAATTCTTTTTAATACGCCTATTGAAGAGACGATTACATGAATAAATTTTTACTCAAATTGACTTTGTGCCTTTTTTTAGGTCTGCCGGCCACAGTGGTTGCGCAGCAGGTGCAGGTATTGAGTGAATGGATCGAGTTTTCAGGAAAAATTGGCAGCTCCCAGAGAAAGACAGTTCTCCTTCACAACGAGTCGTCTCAGCCAAAAACTTATCTTCTGCGAAATATTAGAGGAAGCGTTGGTTCTTCCCAAAAAATGAGAATTTGTTTAGGGGACTCTTGTTTTGATCCTAAAAAGGACTTAGCAAAGGTGGTTTTAAAATTAGCCCCCGGTGAAATTTATACTGATTTTTACCTTGAATTTGATTTGGGGATAGCGGAAACTATTGGAAGCTTTGAGTTGGTGTTTGTAAGCAATGAATCACTACGCGATTCTTTTGTTGTGGAAGCGAAGTACACCGTGACCAGTGATCCTGTGAATGATGCTTTCCATCAAGATATCAAACTAGGAGAAGTATATCCCAATCCTAGTAATCGGATAGCGCAGCTAGATTATACACTAGTAAATCCCAAGGCTAAGGCAAGAATAACGGTCACTAGCTTTATCGGAAATCCCGTTGCAGAATTCGAGTTAGACCCTACTCGGAATAGCCTAGTGATTCCTGTGGCTGATTTTCAGCCAG
This sequence comes from Algoriphagus sp., assembly GCA_023255285.1. Lineage (GTDB taxonomy): Bacteria > Bacteroidota > Bacteroidia > Cytophagales > Cyclobacteriaceae > Algoriphagus. The sequence goes on along the minus strand of JALRIY010000045.1, from coordinate 6,578 downwards.
GGATTTATTTTTACACCCTTTTTGTAGACAATAAGAATGTGGTCACCAAGAAATTACAGGTGAAGAAATGATGCTTTTTTGCTCAGCCTATTTCATTTGAAATCTTACAATTATCCCTTATATTTGCGGTCCTTTAACTAATTATGCGGAACTATTCCACTTTATTTATTCTTGCTTTGGTCCTACTTATTTCTTGTGGGCCTTTTGCCAAGTTGGAGAAAAGTACCAACTGGGAGGAATTATACAATGGGGCTAATAAATACTACCAAGAAGGGGAGTACAACAAAGCCATCATTCTGTATGAGAAGGTACTTCCTGTAATTAAAGGTTCTGAAAAGGCGGAAATGGCAGAATACAATTATGCTAACTGTCATTTCAAGACCAAGCGTTTTATTGAGTCTGCAGGGTATTTCAATACGTTCTACAAAACGTACAATAGAAGTGCTATGGCAGAAGAGGCTTTGTTTATGAACGCCTATTCGCTCTATCTAGATGCGCCTGACTACAACTTGGATCAGCAAAGCAGTAAAGAAGCTGTCAGTGCTATTCAACAGTTTGTGAGCAGATTTCCTGCTTCCGCAAGTTATGAACGTGCCATGGAGATGTTGAAGGATTTGGAGTCTCGATTTGAAGAAAAGGCTTATAGCGAAGCGGAGATGTACTACCGATTGAAAGAGGGCCTTTTTCCTGGAGACTTTTTCAGAGCATGTATCATCAATTTTCAAAATTTTGCTAAAGATTATCCTGAAAGCAAGCGCAATGAGGAGTTGGCTTATCGTTTGGTAGAAGTAGGATATGCCTATGCCAAAAACAGTGCTTTTGATAAAAAGGAAGAGCGATTGACAGATGCCTTGAAGTTTGCGACCACTTTCTACCGAAAATATCCCACAAGTGGGTATTTAGGAGACGTAAAAAAATTCGAGGAGCAAACAAAGCAGGAGTTTGCTGCCCATTCTAAAATGAAACAAGAGATTGCTGCCCGCAAAGCGGCTGTAGTTACAGGAAGTGATTCAAGTTCAAATTAATCTAATTAGAAGCATTTAAATACAACTTATATGGCTGTTAACCCCTCAATCATTACCCGAGACCTAGAAAAAATTGCTGATCAAACAGGCAATATTTACGAGTCCATTCACATCGTTGGCCAGCGTGCCAAGCAAATTTCTTCTACGCTTAAAGAAGAATTAAATAACAAGCTTTCTGAGTTTGCCTCCACGGTAGATAATTTGGAAGAGGTGTTTGAAAATAAAGAGCAAATTGAAATCTCTAAGTTTTACGAAAGAATGCCTAAGCCAACCTCTTTGGCAATGGAAGAGTTTGTCGAAGGAAAAATTCACCATCGATTCCCTTCTCAAGAAGGAGCGGAATAATCTCATATGAGCCTGCGAGGGAAGCGTATTTTAGTTGGTGTCACAGGAAGTATAGCAGCTTACAAGACGGCAACTTTGGTTCGCTTATTGATTAAATCTGGAGCAGAGGTGCAGCTTATAGCGACGACCTCTGCTCTTGATTTTATTACTCCCCTCACGTTGGCGACACTTTCCAAGCGACCGGTTTTATCGGCATTTTTTGAAAAAAGTACAGGCCAATGGCACAACCACGTAGAGCTAGGTTTATGGGCTGACCTTTTTGTAGTTGCCCCATTGAGTGCCAACACCTTGGCGAAGTTTGCTCAAGGATCTTGTGACAACCTGCTCACTGCAACTTACCTTTCTTGTAGATGTCCTGTGCTACTTGCTCCAGCAATGGATTTGGATATGTATCAGCATCCTTCGGTTCGTACTAACTTGGAGAAAGCAGCCTCTTATGGAAATATAGTCTTGGATGCTGAAACAGGAGAATTGGCCAGTGGCCTTTCTGGTCAGGGGCGAATGATGGAGCCAGATCGGATTTTGGAACAAGTGATTCATTTTTTTACTCCTCAGCAAGCTTTTTCTGGAAAGAAGGTATTAATCACTTTGGGTCCTACTCAAGAAGCACTAGACCCTGTACGGTTTTTGAGCAACCATTCAAGTGGAAAAATGGGTTTTGCTTTGGCACAAGCATTTAAGGCTGCAGGTGCAGAAGTACATGTGGTTGCTGGCCCTGTAGCACTCACCTTGGAAAACCAAGGTTTTCAGGTTGATCGGGTCACTACCGCAGCAGAAATGTTTTCCGCGGCAAAAGCGGTGCATGCGCAAATGGATATTGTGATCTTTGCTGCTGCTGTGGCTGATTTCAGACCCGAAACAGCAGCGCCTCACAAAATCAAAAAACAAGGAAAAGAACTATCCCTTCGCTTAATTCCTAATATAGATTTGGCCTATGAGTTAGGCAAAGAGAAAAAGGGAAGTCAATTCCATATAGGATTTGCGTTAGAAACTGAGGACGGAGCGGTCAATGCTAAAGCCAAACTTATTCGAAAGAATTTTGATGTGGTCATCTTAAATTCTGCGAAGGAAGTAGGTGAAGGATTTAAATACGACACCAACAAGGTTCAAATTTTTCACAAAGAAGGAAAGGTTGTCGAATCAGCTCTTTTACCAAAGTCCCAGATCGCTCAACTAATTCTTGAAGAGGTCAAAATCTCATTGGGCTTAAGCTAGAGACAAAGAATTTTTGTAAGTTTATTCCATGAAGAAAGGGCTTTTTTTCTTAGTGGGGTTCCTTGGATTTTTTTTAGAAGGCTACACCCAAGAGCTAGATTTCAGAGTCATTATCAATAGTGACCGGTCTAGATTTCAAAATACTGAGGTATTTAATCAGATGAAAACTAGCTTTGAACAGTTTCTCAATGGCCGAAGTTGGACTTCCAATGAATTTAGGTCTGAAGAACGAATCAAAGGAAACTTATTAATTACCATCAACGATGTGCCTCAAATTGGCGTATACAATGCCACTGTTCAAATTCAGGTGGTTAGACCAGTATTTGGGACAAACTATGAAACGGTAGTACTCAATTTTATTGACAGAAATTGGTCATTTGACTACCAAGAATCCCAGCCCTTGGAATTCAATAGATTTACTTTTTTAAACAATATAAGTTCCTTGCTTGCATTTTATGCTCATGTAGCGTTGGGACTGGACTACGATACTTTTTCCTTACAAGGCGGAAATCCTTATTTTGAAGTTGCCAATGATATTGTAAACAACGCGCAGCAATCGGGGCGTGCTGGTTGGGTTCAAAACCCAAATGACCGGAGAAGTCGGTATTGGCTGATCAATGATCTCTATGTTTCCTCCGTCTACGCCCCTATTCGTGAGGCAGTGTATATCTATCATAGGAAAGGGATGGATCAGCTAATTAGTAGCCCTGATGATGCCTTTGCATCTATTTTGGAGGCGATTGACCGCATTGCTGAGGCTAATAAATCGCAACCAAATGGCATAGTAACAATAAGTTTTATGGATGCGAAAAGCGAAGAATTGGCTCAAATTCTTAAAAATGCTCCTCTTGAACTTAGACAAAAAGCGGTGGCCTTACTGCTTGAAATTGACCCAAATAATGCTAGAAAGTACAACGAGTTGCTTAAAGGCTGACGTGTATTTTTTTTAAATTTGTTGGATTTCCCCTAACCTCCATGCTTACCTCACTTAAAATTTCCAATTATGCATTAATCGATCAGCTAGCCATGCAGCCTAGCAGCGGTTTGAGTACAATTACTGGAGAGACAGGCGCAGGAAAGTCGATTATGCTTGGAGCTGTTGGGCTTTTGTTGGGCAATCGTGCAGACACCAAGATACTTTTTAATGAAAACAAGAAATGCATCGTTGAAGGGGTATTTGATATCCGTTCCTATGGGCTTCAGGGTTATTTTGAAGCATTAGAATTGGATTACGAAGACGCCTGCATTATCCGACGGGAAATCAGTCCAAATGGGAAGTCTAGATCTTTTGTCAACGATACACCTATTCTGCTCGAACCCCTAAAAACCTTAGGCGAGAAATTGATGGATGTACATTCCCAACACGATACCTTGCTTTTGGGGGAAGGTGATTTTCAATTGAAATTGGTAGATGCCTATGCTCGTACAAGTACTGAGCGGACTACTTTCCAACAAGCCTACGAGGAATTTAAAAAAACAAAAAAAGCCTTGGCGGAACTTACACAAAAAGCTGAAGCGCTTAAAAAAGAATACGACTTCAACCAGTTTCAATTGGAAGAACTGGGAAGTATAGCCTTAGTTGCGGGAGAACAAGAGCAGTTGGAATCTAGCCAGGAAATTCTTGAAAATGCAGAGGAAATTAAGCTAAAAATCAACGAGGTTCTTTCGCTTTTTCATGAGGATCAGTACGGGATTTTGCAGGGAATGGGACAGATTCAATCTAGTTTGAATGGGCTTGAGCGATTGGCGCAAACATTTGGCACCTATCGTGCTCGATTTCAAGAAGCATGGATTGAATTAAAGGATTTAGCCGAAACTTTGGCAGATGAAGACAGTCGGGTTGAAGTGGATGCAGAGAAGTTGGAACGAACGCGAGAGCGATTGAGTAAAATCTACCAATTGCAGAAAAAACATGGGTTACAGACCGTGGAAGAGTTAATGGAACTAGAAAGCCAGTTGGCGGATAAAGTTTTTCAAGTAAAACAGGCTGAGGAGGAGTTGGCGGAAACCCATCAACGATATCTTCAGCATGAAAACGCCATGCTTGCTGCAGGGGAGGTTCTAAGTTACAAGCGGAAGGCTTGTTTTCCTGATTTTGAAAAGGCCTTAGAAGCATTATTGCAGGATTTGGGAATGGAGAATGCGCGCGTCCAGTTCGAAGGGCAGACCATTGAGCCTCATGCCAACGGATTAGATCGGATGGAGCTACTTTTTTCTGCCAATAAGGGAATGCCCTTGCATCCACTCAAAAAAGTGGCTTCAGGAGGAGAATTTTCCCGTTTGCTCTTTGCGATTAAATACCTAATGGCTGATAAGATGTCCTTGCCTACCCTTATTTTTGATGAAATTGACTCAGGGATTTCTGGTGAGGTGGCTCTGCAGATGGTGCGTATGATGCAGGAAATAGCAAAAAATCACCAAGTAATTTGCATTACCCACCTTCCTCAGGTGGCAGCCAAAGGAGAAGTCCACTTCTATGTTTACAAGGATCACAGCGCTGAAAAGACCATGTCAAAGGTGAAGCAGTTGACCGTTGAGGAACGTGTTCAAGAGTTGGCCAAAATGATGGCTGGAGCCAATCCCTCTGCCGCTGCTCAGGCCAGTGCCAAGGAGCTCTTGATGAATTGAAGAGCTAACTCCTAAATTTTATGTAGTTTTACCCCAGTTTTTGAATTCAACCCAATCGCTATATGTCAGAAAATTTGCTAAAAGGAAAAGTAGGAATCATTACCGGAGCACTGGATGAAAACTCTATTGCTTGGAAAACAGCGTTAAAAGTCAAAGAACAAGGAGGGAGATTTGTGCTCACGAATGCCCCTATTGCCATGCGGATGGGAGCTATCAAGGAGCTTGCTGAGGAATGCAATACCATTGTAATCGGGGCAGATGCTACTTTAGTAGAGGATATTGAAAAGTTGTATGCTGAAGCAAAGGAATTTTTAGGAGCAGATTTTGACTTTTTGCTTCATTCGATAGGGATGTCGCCAAACATTCGGAAAGGGAAGGCCTATGGTGATCTGAATTACGATTGGGCGATGAAATCCTATGATGTATCAGCGATTTCATTTCATAAGATGATGCAGGTAGCCGAGAAAATGGACGTTATGAAGGAGTGGGGTTCCATAGTAGGGCTTTCTTACATCGCCGCACAACGGATATTTCCTTTCTACACAGATATGGCAGATGCGAAGGCTTTGCTGGAAAGTATCGCTAGAGGGTATGGGTATCGATTTGGTAAATTGAAGAAAGTTCGTGTAAATACAATTTCCCAATCTCCAACCAAAACCACCGCTGGAACGGGTATTGGAGGCTTTGATTCGTTTTATAATTTTGCAGAGGCACTTTCTCCACTGGGGAATGCTTCCGCGGATTCTTGTGCAGACTATATTGTAAGTTTGTTTTCCGACTTGACCCGCATGGTCACCATGCAAAATCTTTTCCACGATGGAGGATATTCCTTTACAGGGATCTCAGAAGAAATCATGGACAAGTTCAAAGACTTGTAAACCAACTATGGTTGACCGTTTACTGTCGACATCGGAAACATTTTAAATCACATTGCTGTGTGATTGGATAAGTTTTCGATGAATCAAGTGATTTAAATGCGTTTAAAAATTCAAAAGCCCCGTACGTACGGGGCTTTTTTGTTCCTACATATAAATAGGATCCATGAATATTCCATTTTTCACCACCACCCGAAGACAATAAAGGTTGAAGTTCAAGATTGTCAATCCCTGATTAGTGGTGACCATCTTCTGTCGTCGATTAGAGTTAATCATAAAAGTATTTTTTCATTTCTGTATTTCCCCTAACTTATACACGTTAAGAACCCAACTAGCTATGTTGAAAAAAATACTTTTCCTCGGTCTCGTATTGGTTGCTAGCGTCAGCTGGTCCAGTGCACAGATCATGCCTTCCCCTGCAAGAGCAGAGGGAGAGGGCCCTTATGAGAAATTGATCATTCGTGGCGTGACACTTATCGACGGTACGGGT